>NZ_JAMJFM010000080.1:0-32644 GCF_023544705.1 Streptomyces sp. MCA2 | reverse complement strand
TGCTTCTCCCCTCTGCTCGCTGTCACACCCATCGCGTAGGCTCGAAGACGTACTGATCCACCGAAGGAGACGTACGGAGCCATCACTCTTGGGGAGGGGGCCCAGTGCTCATCGACACCTACGGCCGCGTGGCCACCGACCTGCGCGTTTCGCTCACCGACCGGTGCAATCTGCGGTGTACGTACTGCATGCCGGAAGAGGGCCTGCAATGGCTCGCCAAGCCCGATCTGCTGACCGACGACGAAATCGTCCGGCTGATCGGCATCGCCGTGCGGGACCTGGGCATCGAAGAGGTCCGCTTCACCGGCGGTGAGCCACTGCTCCGCCCCGGACTGCCCGGCATCGTCGAGCGCGTCGCCGCCCTCACCCCGCGCCCCCAGATGTCCCTGACCACCAACGGCATCGGCCTACAGCGCACCGCCGCCGCCCTCCGCGACGCCGGCCTGGACCGCGTCAATGTCTCCCTGGACACCCTGCGGCCGGACGTCTTCCAGGCCATGACCCGCCGCAAGCGGCACGACGACGTCCTGCACGGTCTGGAGGCCGCCCGCGCGGCCGGTCTGACCCCGGTGAAGGTCAACACCGTCCTGATGCCGGGGCTCAACGACGACGAGGCCCCCGACCTGCTGGCCTGGGCGATCGCCAACGACTACGAGCTCCGCTTCATCGAGCAGATGCCGCTCGACGCACAGCACGGCTGGAAGCGCGACGGCATGATCACCGCAGGTGACATCCTCACCTCGCTGCGCACCCGCTTCGCGCTCGCCCCCGAGGGCCAGGACGAGCGCGGCTCCGCGCCCGCCGAGCGCTGGATCGTCGACGGCGGCCCGCACCGCGTCGGGGTGATCGCCTCCGTCACCCGCCCGTTCTGCCGCGCCTGCGACCGCACCCGGCTGACCGCCGACGGCCAGGTCCGTACGTGCCTGTTCGCCACCGAGGAGACGGATCTGCGCACGGCCCTGCGCTCCGAGGCCCCCGATGACGAGATCGCCCGCATATGGAAGCGCGCGATGTGGGGCAAGAAGGCGGGCTCCGGCCTGGACGACCCGTCGTTCCTCCAGCCCGAGCGCCCGATGTCCGCGATCGGCGGCTGAGCGGCCGGGTCGCGCGAGCGGCAGGGGCGCCGGTCCGGCGTCAGTGGCCGGCGGCCGGCGCCTCCCACTCCTCCAGCGTCACGACATCCTTGAGGAAGCCGCGCACCCCGAGGAACTGCGACAGATGCTCCCGGTGCTCCTCGCAGGCCAGCCAGGTCTTGCGCCGGTCCGGAGTGTGCAGCTTCGGGTTGTTCCAGGCCAGCACCCACACGGCGGCGGCACGGCAGCCCTTCGCGGAACAGATGACGGCGCCCTCGGCGGCTTCCTGGGGATTCGGGGAGATCACGGCCTCAACCCTACGTCCTGCACTCACCGCCCCGGGCCCGGCTTCTGCACCTCAGGGCCGTAGCGGACATGACGACGCCGGGCAGCCACGGGGGGAGCCGCCCGGCGTCGGTCCGTCGCTCCGACGGGGGATGCGGAGCGCGTACGCAGTATGTCACGGGGGATGGTGCGTAGTGCACCGGAACTCCATGATTGATCTGAGCTTTTCTTGAGCTTTGCAGACCGGGTGATGATCAGCCGTGGTCATGCGGAGAGGCGGAAGAGTCCGCCGCCGGCCGCTCCGGAACGGATTCCGCCGGAGCGTCGTCGGCGCCCGGCGTCAGCATCGGCCTGGTCGGGCCCGCGACGAAGGTCCGCGGGAGCGAAGGGGCGTTCTCCCGGCCCGCGTTGGCGATGACCACCGCGATATAGGGCAGTGCCAGGCCCAGCACCAACGTCGCGATGGCGATGGGCCGTTCGACGTTCCACAGCACGACGGTCAGCACCACGGCCACCGTCCGCACCACCATCGAGATCACATACCGCCGCTGCCGTCCGCGCACGTCCTCGGACAGACCCTGCCGGGCCCCGGTGATCCGGAAGGCCTGGCCGCTGCTCTGCTTCCGCATCACGTTCCACCGCCTGGTCAGTCATGCCGGATTCTCCCCGGTATCCGGTCGGTTTCCACGGTACGCCCCGGCTGCGTCGCCTTCGAGACCGGGTCGTGCACCCCTTCGGCCGGGTCTGGCTGCGCACCTTGCATACGGCGGTCCCCGGCGTGCGCCGTAGCCGATGCGGAGCGACACTGACGAGGCGACCGTCATCTGCACCGTGCCGCAAGAGGAGTCGACATGACGTGGTTGTGGGCCATCATCGTGGGCCTGGTGCTGGGCCTGATCGCGAAGGCCATCATCCCGGGCAAGCAACAGATCCCGCTCTGGCTGACCGTGATCTTCGGCATGCTGGGCAGTGTCCTCGGCAACTGGGTTGCCACCGGCATCGGGGTCAACGACACCAAGGGCATCGACTGGATCCGGCACCTGCTGCAACTGGCCGGCGCGGTGGTCGTCGTCGCCGTCGGTGACCGTCTCTGGATCTCGATGCGGGGCCGCAAGAAACACGCAGCCTGAGGAAACGACACGGGCGGCCGGCGCGCATCCCTGCACACCGGCCGCCCGCACCTCTGCCGTATCAGCGGCCTTCGAGCTGAGCCAGCTTCCGGCCGGCCTTGAGGTACGCGACCCCGGCCGGGTCCGCCAGCTTCTCGGCCAGCACCTCACCCAGCGGACGGACCGAATCGGCCTCCGCGAGCACCACGGTCTGCTGCCCGTCCTCGCCCTCCACGACCAGCCGCAGCGCGTTCTGCTTGGCCAGCCGCCGCGCCGCCGAGGCGCTCGGCGTGAACTCCAGAACCTTGGTCAGGACCGTGGCCACCGTCTCCGCGCCGTGCGCGGCGACATCGACGACCGGCAGCGACTCCACATCGGAGAACGACTTCTTGGAGAACTGCGCGATGAAACCGGCCCGCGCCGCCATCGCCGCCTCCAGGCCGTACAGCGCGGCCACGACCTCGCCCGCCAGGACCTTCTTGAGGTCCATCGGGTGCAGCGAGCGGTCCGCGACCCGGCCCAGGGCGAGCGTGATCTCCTGGTCCGTCCACTCCGTCCAGGCCTTCAGGTACGGCTCCATCAGCCGGTCCGGCACCGACATGATCTTGCCGAAGACATCGTCGGCGGACGCGTTCAGCCCGACGTAATTGCCCTTGGACTTGGACATCTTGGCGCCGGTGCCGTCCGTGCCCTCGATCAGCGGCATGGTCACCACCAACTGCGGCTGCTGCCCGCGCAGCTCCATCAGCTTGCGGCCCATCTGGAGGTTGAGCAGCTGGTCGGAGCCGCCCAGCTCCACATCGCACGCCAGCGCCACCGAGTCCAGGCCCTGCGCGATGGGGTACAGCAGCTCCGTCATGGTCAGGCCGGAGCCGGCCGCGAGACGGTTGCGGAAGTCCTCGCGCTGGAGCAGCTGGGAGGCCGGCACCTGGGCGAGCAGCGAGAGCAGCTCCGGGAAGGTGTACGGCGCCAGCCACTCGCTGTTCTGCCGGAAGCTGACCTTCTCGAAGTCGAAGAAGGGCCGCACCTGTTCCCGGTACGTGGCGAGGTTGTTCGCGATGTCCTCGTCGGTCAGCGGCGGCCGCTCGGCCGTACGGCCCGACGGGTCGCCGATCTTGGCGGTGAAGTCACCGATGATCAGCGTGACGTCATGGCCCAGCCGCTGGAACCGGCTCAGGACGATCAGCGGCACCGCATGCCCCAGGTGCACATCGGTCGCCGTCGGGTCGATGCCCAGCTTGATGTGCAGGCCCTTGCCGACCGCCCGGCGCTCCTCGATCCGCTCGGCGAGCTTCTCCACGCCCGGCAGGACCTCGACCGTACGGGCCGCGATCAGCTCGGCCTGCTCCTTGGCGGGCAGGTCCGTCAGGTCGAGATAGCGCCGCGCGCCCGTCTCCTTGAGCAGCTCCTGGACCGTGGCGTCCGAGGAGAGGTCGGCGGAGAGCTGGGTGGTGGCGCGGGCGACGGATTCGCCGAGGCGTGTCATGGCGTTCCTGATTGATCGTGGTTCCCAAACGGGAGGACAAGCGGACAGTCTATTCGCCTTGTACGACACTCCCGCGCCGTCCGCCCGCCGTCCGTCCCGCCCGGCAGTCCCGCCGCCACCGGCCGGGCGTGCGCCCACGGCCTCACACCCCGCGGCTGACCGAGCTCATATTGAAGTCCGGGACGCGCAGCGCCGGCATCGCGGCGCGGGTGAAGTAGTCGCCCCACTCCCGCGGCAGGGTGCGCTCCGTACGGCCCGCCTCCACCGCCCGGGACAGCAGATCCACCGGCGACTCGTTGAACCGGAAGTTGTTCACCTCGCCGACCACCTCGCCCTTCTCGACCAGATAGACGCCGTCCCGGGTCAGCCCGGTCAGCAGCAGCGTCGCCGGGTCCACCTCGCGGATGTACCACAGGCAGGTCAGCAGCAGCGTGGGACCGTCATGGCCGGCGGCCGCCACCATCTCGTCCAGCGAGCGTGAACTCCCGCCCTCCAGAAGGAGGTTGTCGATGCCCGGGGCGACCGGCAGACCGGTCAGCCCGGCGCTGTGCCGGGTGGTCGGCAGCCGGTGCAGCACGCCCTCGCGCAGCCAGTCCGTGGCCGTCAGCGGCAGCCCGTTGTCGAAGACCGAGGCATCGTCGCCGGAGGAGTGCGCCAGGACGAACGGTGCGCACTCCAGACCGGCCGCCCACGGGTCGCTGCGAAGCGTCAGCGGCAGCTCGCTGAGCCGCTCGCCCACCCGGGTACCCGCCCCGGGCCCCGCCGCCCCGCCGTTGCCGTCGGACGGCCGGGAGAAGACCGTACGGCCCTCGGCGGCGTCCCGGGCGCCGGACGACCACATCTGGTAGACGAGCAGGTCGGCGACGGCGGTGGGCGGCAGCAGCGTGTCGTACCGCCCGGCGGGCAGCTCGATCCGCCGCTCGGCCCAGCCCAGCCGCCGGCCCAGCTCGGTGTCGAGCAGCCGCGGATCGACGTCGGTGAAGTCACGGGTGGCCTGCCCGGCCCATGCCGAGCGGGTGCGGTCCGGAGACTTGGCGTTCAGCTCCAGCGTCCCGGTGGGCTGGTCGTGCCGCAGCCGCAGCCCGGACGAGGTCCCCAGATACGACGAGACGACGTCGTGCTGGGCGAAGCCGTACAGCTCACGGCCGCCGGCGCGGGCCTGCCGGAAGGACTCGCCCAGCGCCGGGGCGAACGCCGCGAACACCTCCGAGGAGGTCTCGGCCGGCGCCTCGGTGAAGTCCGCGGCCGCCTTCTCGCCCCCGACCAGCGGCTGGGCGTCCTCGGCGGGCCCGGCGTCCCGGGCGGCCGCCTCGGCGGCCCGCACCAGCGGCTCCAGGTCGTCCGCGGTCACCGCGGAGCGCGAGACGACGCCGGAGGCCGTGCCCCGGCCGCCGTCCACGGTCGCCACGACCGTGAGGGTGCGGCCGCGGGTGACGCCGTTGGTGGTGAGCGCATTGCCCGCCCAGCGCAGATTGGCGCTGGAGTGCTCATCGGCGATGACCACACAGCCGTCGGCCCGGGAAAGCTCCAGGGCCCGCTCGACGATCTCGTGCGGCCTGTTCCTGCGCGGCGTACGCATGCTCATCGACCGGCCTCCTGTGGGGTGTTCGGACTGTGCCTTTGCCGGGGCAGCCCCCGGGCGCGACCGATGTCATCGAACCCCAAGGCCCACACCGGACTCCGCGGGGTCCGGTGATGACTCGGTGCCGCCCTGGGAGCAGAGCTTACCGAGCGGTCCGCGCACGGGCGCAGACACGGATCGGCCGCGCGGCGCCGGTGCCGTGGCACGTGCCGGACGGGACTCGGCCGGGCCGCCGGAGGGGCGCTGACGCGGCTGTGCCCGTACCTTCCTCCCATGGACTTCCACATCACGGCGGAGGAGGAAGGCATTGTCTTCCGTATCGCCGAGCGCCTCCGGGCCGGTGACTCCCCGACGGACGACGATCTGGCCGAAGAGCTGGGGGATGAGGTCCGGCCGAATCTCCGGTCTCTGCTGGCGAAGGGGTGGATCGGCGTCGACGCGGACCGCTCCCTGAAGCTCTCCGCGATTGCCCAGGCGGCTCTTTCCAGCCGGCGCGACGTCGGGGGTTCTCCGGCATGAGGAAACCCCGTTCGGGCGACCGCCGAGGGCGCCCGAACGGGGTTTCACCGATGCCGGACAGGCCATGACCTGACAGGCACTACGGGACAGGACTACGGGTCAGCCCTCAGCCGTCGTCCGTGCCGTCATTCGTGCCGTCGTCGGGTACCCAGCGCAGCACGTCGCCGGGCTGGCACTCGAGGGTGCGGCAGATCGCGTCGAGCGTGGTGAACCGCACCGCCTTCGCGCGACCGTTCTTCAGGACGGCGATATTGGCCGGCGTGATACCGACGGCGGCGGCGAACTCGCCGACCGACAGCTGGTGTTTGGCGAGCTGGAGGTCGAGGTCGACGATGATGGCCATCAGATCACCTCGGCGATCTCGGTCTCCAGATCCGTCGCCTTGCGCAGGAGGCTGCGCATGATGACGACGAGCATCGTGAACGCCGCCCCCACGCCGACGCTCGCGACAGCGGCGGCCAAGGCCCCGATGAGCTCCATGCCGTCATGGGGAGAGGGAATGTCGGCCACGGCCAGATGCCCGGTGACTCCGATCGCCAGCAGCGTCGCCACGACCGAGGAGCCGATGATGATGTCCACCCATCGGAAGGCCAGCGGCGTGAAGATCGCGCCGCGCCGGACCATGGCGAGCAGCATCCACACCGCGACGAGCGCGACTTGGACGCAGGCGATGCCGATGATCGCCACCGTCACGTACGGCGCGGCGAAGGGGGCGTAGGGAGGGAAGCGGTCGACCTCATCGGCCGCCGTCGTCGGGATGACGATGACCTGGCCGAAGAGGCCGAAGGCGATGGCGGCGACGACGCCGATCCGGAGCGTGGCGATGAAGAAGCGATGCATGTATCGATTATCGATTGCTTTCTATCGAAAATCAATCGATGTCGTGTGAGGGGTGTCCAGCGGCACGCGAGGCGGGTGAGGCACATGACGTACGTGAAGTACATGACGTGGGTGGGGTGTTGGCCGGTTTCCGGTGTCTCGCCTGCCCGGCCGGCACTTCGTACGCTGAGAGCTCCCGTGCGCTGGAGGTGCAAGACGCCATGAGAGCGAGCACATGGACCATTGGGCAGCTGGCGGCCCGTACCGGCCTGCCGGTGAAGACGGTCCGGTACTACTCCGACATCGGCCTGCTGCCCGTCGCCGAGCGGAGCGCCGGGGGCCACCGCCGCTACCGGCCGGAGGCGCTGGAACAACTGCACCTGGTCCAGCGGCTGCGCGCGCTGGACACGCCGATCTCCACCCTCACCCAGCTCGCTTCGGGCGAACGCGGCCTCGGTGACGTCATCGCCGACGAGATGGGCCTCGTGCGGAGCCGATTAACCGAACTCCACTGGCGCCAGGCCACCCTGGAGGCGCTGGACGACTGCTCCGCACCGGAGCGGCTGCGCCGCCTGGAGGTGCTGTCCCGGGTCCAGCGTCTGCCGGAAGCCCAGGACCGGCTCGCCAGGGCATGGGGGCGGACGGTCCCCGCCTCCGTGCCGGCGCGCCTCGCCGATGCCATCACCGCGCAGGCCGTCCCGGAACCTCCGGGGAACCCCACCGCCGAAGTGGTCCTGGCCTACGCCGAACTGCACACACTCACCGGGCACCAGGACTTCCCCGTCTACTGGGCCTGCCCCCACGTACGCGACAAGGCGTCGCTGTACTCGGAACTCCTCGATACCTCCGAGCTCGCCGCCGACACGGTCGCCGACGGCCTGCCGCCCCAGTCCGGAGAGGCCCTGGACCACTTCTCCCGAGCCTGCGCCCGCTCCCGCGGCGAGGACGACACACCCGGCTTCCGCGCCTTCATCGGCGCGCAGCTGCACAGCACCATCCCGCTCTTCCGCCGCTACTGGCAACACGTCGCCACGATCACGGCCGCACAGCGCCCCAACCTGGGGATCACACATTGCTGGCTGGTCGAAGCCCTCGCTTCACGAAGGGCGCCGGGCGCCGGTGCGGCAGCTCAGGGGCTCGGCGGCCTGGGAGCCGGGATGGCGCTTGGACGGGCGGGGCGTCCGAAGCGCACGGCAACGCCGGGTGAGTAGAGCACGCTCGCCGGTGTGCCGCCCGGCTCGGGCAGCCCCGCGGCCGTCACCAGGTTCTCGTGACACTCGATCAGCTCGGCGCGGTGCAGCGGCCACCGTGGGTGGGTGTTCGGCAAGTACATCGACTGTCCGAAGAGACCGTTGTGCATGCCCCAGCGCGCGGTCAGGAAGTGCTCTAGTGCGGTGGGCTCCTCGATCCGTTCACCGAGCCGTATGGTCACGCTGCTGTGTGCGCCGCGCGGTCCGGGCCAGCGGCGACGGCTGTGATAGCTGATCGTGTCGGCGCGGCGGCTGATGGTCATGCGGGACCACAGATACGGCAGCCGGAAGAAGGTCCGTGCGATCGCCACGGGTATGAGGCGGGAGGCGTCGAGCGAGCGGAAGACAACGCCTCGGCGCCCGAGGGCGTCCACGGTGTACAGGCGCACGTTCGTCTCCGGGAAGGTGCCCAGATACGGCACGCCGGGCAGCCGCAGCCATCCGACGCGATGCATGCGAAAAGCGACCAACCCGACATAGGTGACGCCGTCGAACGTATCGGGGAACGTCCCTGCGGGCAGGAGCGGCGCGACGTCGGCGGGGTCGACGGCCCAGTGCACAAAGGCCAGATCCAGCCACGACTGGGTGAGGAGAGGGCGCGGCGTCGAGTGCGCTGGATCCGGGGTCACGGGTTCAGGGGCGAGCGGGGCGGTCGACACTTCGGCAGCATCGCACACGCCCCATGCCCGGCTCCGGGGTGGTCCGCGATCGACGATTGGGTGTCGGCCCGGTGCGGACTTCGGGCCCCGGTGCGCTGCCGCTCAGGAACGCCCCGACTCCTCCGCGGTGTTCAGGATGTTCACGTTCCGGAACAGCGCCGAGGGGCAGCCGTGGGACACCGCGGCGACCTGTCCCGGCTGAGCCTTTCCGCAGTTGAAAGCACCTCCGAGGACGTAGGTCCCGGGCCCGCCGACGGCCTCCATGGAGCCCCAGAACTCCGGGGTGATCCCCTGATAGGCCACATCCCGGACCTGCCCGCAAAGGCGTCCGTTGCGGATCGTGTACGCCCTCTGCTGGGTGAACTGGAAGTTGTACCGCTGCATGTCGATCGACCAGGAGCGGTCGCCGACGACGTAGATGCCGCGCTCCACCCCCGAGATCAGCTCCTCGGTGGACGGCCCGTCCGCCGCCGGCTGAAGCGAGACATTCGCCATCCGCTGGACCGGCACATGGCCCGGCGAGTCCGCGTACGCGCATCCGTTGGAGCGCGAGAAGCCCGTCAGCTTCGCCATTCTGCGGTCCAGCTGATAGCCGACCAGGGTGCCGTCCTTGACCAGGTCCCAGGACTGTGCGGCCACCCCCTCGTCGTCGTAGCCGATCGTGGCGAGCCCGTGCTCGGCGGTCCGGTCGCCGGTGACATTCATGAGCGCGGACCCGTACGCCAGCTTCCCGAGCTGGTCGAAGGTGGCGAACGAGGTCCCCGCGTAGGCCGCTTCGTAGCCCAGCGCCCGGTCCAGCTCGGTCGCGTGGCCGATCGACTCGTGGATCGTCAGCCAGAGGTTGGAGGGATCCACCACCACGTCGTACGCGCCGGGCTCGACGCTCGGTGCGCGCATCTTCTCGGCGAGGTGCTCGGGGATGCGGGCCAGTTCGCCGTCCCAGTCCCAGTGGTCCCCGGTCAGGTACTCCCAGCCGCGCCCGGCCGGCGGGGCGAGGGTGCGCATCGAGTCGAAGTCGCCGCTCGCCGGGTCCACCGCGACCGCCGTCAGCTGCGGATGCAGCCGCACCCGCTGCTGGGTGGTGCTGGTGCCCGCGGAGTCGGCGTAGAACTTGTTCTCCTGGACGGTCAGCAGCGAGGCGTCCGCATGGGTCACGCCCTTGGCGGCCAGCAGCCGCGCGCTCCACTCCGCCAGCAGCCCGCTCTTCTCGGTGTCCGCCACGTCGAACGGATTGATGTCGTAGGACGAGAGCCAGGTGCGGTCCGGGTGCGCGGGTTCCTCCGCCAGCTCGACCCGGCCCCCGTTGCCGCCCGGGGTGCCCTCGCCGGCGGCCGCGATCACCTTCGCGGACAGCTTGGCCATCGCCACGGCCTGGGAGGCCACCCGCGCCGCCGCGTCCATCGTGAGATCCACGCCGGAGGCGAAGCCCCAGGCCCCGCCGTGCACCACCCGGACCGCGTACCCGAGGTCGGTGGTGTCCGAGGTCCCGGACGTACGGGCGTCCCGCAGCCGCCAGGAGGCGCTGCGGATCCGCTCCAGGCGGAAGTCCGCGTGGTCGGCGCCCAGCGCGCGGGCGCGGGCCAGTGCCGCATCGGCCAGCGCGCGCAACGGCAGCGCCAGGAATGCTTCGTCAACGGCATGGGGTGCAGGCAAGGAGTCCTCCCGTGGTCGGCGCCTGCATCATGCCCTGCGGCGCGCCCGCGGCCCAGGGCGCGGTGGTGCGCGGCGTGGAGAGTCGGCCAGTGCGGCGCGGTCTCCCGGGGCGTACGGCACGGCCCGCGGGGCTGCCGAGGGGCGGGCTCCGGTGGCCGTTCTGTGGAGACCCGACAGTGACCGGCGCGCGTGCCTGTCCGTGCTGGATTCCACCTAAGGGCCCCGTGACCGATAGTTTCGTATCGAACGCAGGACGGACAGAACACGGAAAGGGTGATCTCTTGAGCCGCTCGGTTCTGGTCACCGGAGGTAACCGCGGCATCGGCCTCGCCATTGCCCGTGCCTTCGCCGAGGCAGGCGACAAGGTCGCCATCACCTACCGCTCGGGCGAACCGCCCGCGGGGTTTTTGGCCGTGAAGTGCGACATCACGGACAGCGAGCAGGTCGAGCAGGCGTACAAGGAGATCGAGGAGAAGCACGGTCCGGTCGAGGTGCTGGTGGCCAACGCCGGCGTCACCCGTGACCAGCTGCTGATGCGGATGTCCGAGGAGGACTTCACCTCGGTCCTGGAGACCAACCTCACCGGCACGTTCCGGGTGGTCAAGCGCGCCAACCGGGCGATGCTGCGGGCCCGCAAGGGCCGGGTCGTGCTGATCTCGTCCGTGGTGGGCCTGATGGGCGGCGCGGGCCAGGCGAACTACGCCGCGTCCAAGGCCGGCCTGGTGGGCTTCGCCCGCTCGCTCGCCCGGGAGCTCGGCAGCCGCAACATCACTGTCAACGTCGTCGCCCCCGGCTTCGTCGACACCGACATGACCCGCGTGCTCACCGACGAGCAGCGGGACGGCATCGTGAAGCAGGTGCCGCTCGCGCGGTATGCACAGCCCGAGGAGATCGCCGCCTCGGTCCGCTTCCTGGCCTCCGACGAGGCCGCGTACATCACTGGAGCCGTCATTCCTGTCGACGGCGGATTGGGCATGGGTCACTGATCAGCATGAGTGGAATCCTTGCAGGCAAGCGCATCCTGGTCACGGGTGTCCTGACCGAGTCGTCGATCGCGTTCCAGGCGGCCAAGGTCGCCCAGAACGAGGGCGCCGAGGTCATCCTCACCGGCTTCGGCCGGCTCTCCCTCGTCGAGCGGATCGCCAAGCGGCTGCCCAAGCCGGCCCCGGTGATCGAGCTGGACGTCACCAACCAGGAGCAGCTGGACGGGCTCGCCGACAAGATCCGCGAGATCCAGGGCGAGGGCGCCCGCATCGACGGCATCGTGCACTCCATCGCCTTCGGCCCGCAGGGCGCCTTCAACTTCCTGGAGGCGGAGTGGTCGGACGTGGGCACCGCCGTGCAGGTCTCGGCGTACTCGTACAAGTCGCTGACCATGGCCTGCCTGCCGCTCATGGAGCACGGCGGCGCGGTCGTCGGCCTCACCTTCGACGCGCAGATCGCCTGGCCGAAGTACGACTGGATGGGCGTGGCCAAGGCGGCGCTGGAGAGCACCAACCGCTACCTCGCGCGTGACCTGGGCCCCAAGGGTGTCCGCTGCAACCTGGTCTCGGCCGGCCCGATCAAGTCGATGGCCGCCAAGTCCATCCCCGGCTTCGAGGAGCTGGCGGACGTGTGGAACCACCGCGCCCCGATCGGCTGGGACCTGGCCGACCCGGAGCCGGCCGGCCGCGGCGTCGTCGGCATGCTGTCCGACTTCTTCCCCCGGACGACGGGCGAGATCGTGCACGTCGACGGCGGTGTGCACATGATGGGCGCCTGACGCCCGCAGCGCATCCGTACTGCCCGTTCCGGTCCGCCGGGGCGGGCAGTACGCGTTTCCGGGGGCGGGGGAGGCTGCTCAGGGCCGCCGCCACCCACCAAGGGTGCCCCGGCGTCAGCCGCGCTCCGGGAGGCCGAGCCGGCAGCCGAACGGGTGGGCGCTCGCCTCGGCGGCGGCCAGGTCGCCGTCGCCCGCACGGATCGCCTCCACCAGCCGGGCATGGTCCATATGCGCCTCGGGCCGCAGCTCCTCGCCCACGTCGGCCCGCAGGAAGTCGCGCAGCACACCCCCGAGGTCGGCGTAGATCTCGGCCAGCACCTCGTTGTGCGAGGCCGCCACGATCGCCATGTGCAAGGTCGCGTCCGCCTCCACGAAGGCCTCCGCGCCGCCGGACTCCCAGGCCCGCTCGCGCCGCTCCAGCAGGCTGTCGATCTGCCGCAGGTCCTGCGCGGTGCGACGCTGCGCGGCGAGCCGGGCGGCCGTCGCCTCCAGGGCGCTGCGCAGCTCGGCGACGTGGCCGGGCTCGGCCGCCGCGAACCGGCGGTTCATCACCCCGGCCAGTTCACTGGTCGCCACCACGTACGTGCCCGAGCCCTGCCGGATGTCCAGCAGCCCGTTGTGCGCCAGCGCCCGTACGGCCTCGCGGACGGTGTTGCGGGCCACCCCGAGCTGCTCGACGAGCGCCGGCTCGGTCGGGATCCGGGATCCCACCGGCCATTCGCCGGACGTGATCTGGGCGCGCAGCTGCGCGATCACCTGGTCGGCCAGCGCGGACCGGCGGGGCGAGGTCAGAGGCATGGCTGCGCTCCGTGGTGAAGGTGCGGACGGACGGCGGCGCGGCGCCCGGCGGACCTTGCCGGTCCCCGGCGCGGACCGGCACAGCAGAGGCTATCGACATCGGCTGGACAAGCATTCATCCCATGATTCTATGATGGCGCCTATGGCAGACGACGACCTCGCGACCCTCGGCCCCGCCGCCGAGCCCCGTACGACCCCCGCCCCCCGGCCCGCCGACGGTGCCGGACCACCGCAGCCGGGCCCCGCGGAAGCCGCCCCGGAGGCCCTCCCGGCGACCGGGCCGGCCGGCCGCTGGCTGCCGCGGATCGTGATCGCCGGTCTCGTCCTCGCCGCGCTCAACCTCCGCCCGGCCATCACCAGCCTCGGCGCCCTCCTGGAGGAGGTCCGCGACGGCCTCGGGATGAGCGGCACCGTCGCCGGGCTGCTGACCTCCGTACCTGCGCTGTGCTTCGCCGCCTTCGGCTTCGCCGCGCCCCGGCTGGCCAGGCGCTGGGGGCCGGGTGCGGTCGTCTGCGCCGGTATGGCGGCGATCGCCGTGGGTGTCGTGGTACGCCCGTACGCCGGCGGCACCGGCGGCTTCCTCGCCGCCAGCGCACTCGCCCTGGCCGGCATCGCGGTCAGCAACGTGCTGATGCCGGTCGTCATCAAGAGCTGGTTCGCCGACCGGGTCGGCTCGATGACCGGGCTCTACTCCATGGCGCTGGCCCTGGGCACCTCGCTCGCCGCGGCGCTCACCGTCCCCATGACCGAAGCGCTGGGCGGCAGTTGGCGGACGGGGCTGACGGTGTGGGGGGTGCTCGCCGCGGCCGCCGTGCTGCCGTGGCTCGTGGTGGTACGCCGGCGCCGGGCCGCCGCCGTCCCGGCCACGGACTCCGCGGCGGGCGCCGGGGAAGCCCCCCTGCGGATCACCTCGTCGCCGACTGCCTGGGCGCTGGCCGTCTTCTTCGGCCTCCAGGCCACCGCCGCGTACATCACGATGGGCTGGATGCCGCAGATCTTCCGGGACGCCGGGGTCTCGGCGGGCACCGCGGGGGTGCTGCTGGCGGTCACCATGGCGATGGGCGTCCCGCTCTCCTTCGTCCTGCCCCGGCTGGCGTCCCGGATGCGGCATCAGGGTCCGATCGCGGTGCTGCTGGGCCTCTGCGGCCTGGCCGGCTACGCCGGACTGTGGCTGGCACCGGCCGCCGGCGCCTGGGCCTGGGCGCTGCTGATGGGCATCTCCAACTGCGCCTTCCCGCTGGCCCTGACGATGATCGGGATGCGCTCGACCAGCTCCGCCGGGGTCGTCAAGCTCTCGGCCTTCGCGCAGAGCGTCGGCTATCTGATCTCCATTCCCGGACCGCTGCTGGTCGGCACGCTCTACCAGCACAGCGGTGGCTGGGGGCTGCCGATCGCCCTGATGGCAGGGCTGATGGTGCCGCAGATCGCGGTGGGTGTGCTGGCCGGCCGGGACCGGCGCATCGAGGACGAGAGCTGAGTGCGACACTGGGCGGTATGCCAGTGCTCGAACCGAATCCGCAGGGCGGCCAGAAGAAGCTGCTCCTCGTCCTGGGCGCCATGCTCGGCGTGACCGTCCTCGTCGCGATCATCGCGAGTATCGCCGCACCCTAGGGCCGGTCCCGGCCGGTCCGGCCGGACCGCGGCCGAGGTCCCGCGCGGGGGACGGGTGGGGGGTATCCCCACCATCCCCTAGGGGGTCCGCGTCAGGGGTAAGTGGGTGGTTTCCCGGGTGGGAACGGCCGCCGGAGATCCGTAGCTTCGAAGGACACCGCACGCCGCGGTGGGCGCCGCAGCCGCGGCCGCGCAGCCCTTCGAGCCGCCCCGGAGGCGATCCGCATGTCCGCCGCGTCCAGACGGTCACCCTCGGCCAAGGCCTCCCGGCGGCGGACGCGGCTGCCGTGGTGGGCGCCCGCGCTCCCGGTGATCTCCTTCACGGTCCTGCTGGTGCTCGCCGCGAGTCCCACCGCGGCGAGGGCCGCGAGCGCCCCGCAGGGCCTGCCCCCGCTGCTGGAGCTCCTGGCCGGGATCCTCCGCGCCGGTGCCTGGTGACCGCCCCCAGCTCCTCCGCGCCGGTGCCTGGTGACCGCCCGCGCCCGCGCGTAACCCAGCGGGGGGAGCACTTCAACACCCCGCGCCCCGCGCCGCCTTTCGTGCGAAGCTGGGACGCATGAGCGCCGATACACCCCGCCGGATTGTCCTTCTCCGACATGCCAAGGCCGAATGGTCGGAGACCAGCGATCATGAGCGTCCGCTCGCCGAGCGCGGCCGCAAGGATGCCCCGGTCGCCGGCCGCTGGCTGGCCGGAGCCGGGATCACCCCCGATCTGACCCTGTGCTCGACGTCAGCGCGTACCCGTGAGACGTGGAAGCTCGCCGTCCATGAACTCCCGCAGCGACCCAAGACCGTCTATGAGGAGCGGATCTACGAAGCCTCCCTGGGCGAGCTCATCGCGCTGCTGAACGAGACCTCCGACGACGTGACCGACCTGATGCTGGTCGGGCACAACCCCGGCGTGCACGCCCTCGCCGATGCGCTCTCCGGCGACGCCGAGGGCGATCTGCTGCCGAAAATGAACCGCAGCGGCTTCCCGACGGCCTCCCTGGCCGTGCTCTCCTTCAGCGGCTCCTGGAAGTCCCTCGAGCACGGTGCCGGGCGGCTGGTCGCCTACTGGACGCCGCACGAGTGATCCCGCCGCCCCGGCGCGCGAAGCGTGCGGGGCAGCGGCACGGACGCGACGAGGGCCCCGGCAGTTTCTGCCGGGGCCCTCGTGCGTGCGGGGAGACGGTGCTCGGCCAGGGGTGCGCCGGGCCCGAGTCGTCCGGACCGGGCACTCACCCGACGTGGGTCTCCGCCGCCTCGACCTCTTCGCGGGTGATGCCCAGCAGATACAGCACGGTGTCCAGGAACGGCACATTCACCGCGGTGTGCGCCGCCTCCCGCACCACCGGCTTGGCGTTGAAGGCGACGCCGAGCCCGGCCGTGTTGAGCATGTCGAGATCGTTGGCGCCGTCACCGATCGCCACGGTCTGCGCGAGCGGCACCCCGGCCTGCTGCGCGAACTCCCGCAGCAGCCGCGCCTTGCCGGCCCGGTCCACGATGTCACCGGTGACCCGGCCGGTGAGCCTGCCGTCGACGATCTCCAGGGTGTTGGCCGAGGCGAAGTCCAGCCCCAGCTCCTCCTTGAGCGCATCGGTGACCTGCGTGAAACCGCCCGAGACGACGCCGACTTGGTAGCCGAGCCGCTTGAGGGTGCGTACCAGGGTGCGGGCCCCGGGGGTGAGCCGTACCTCCTTGCGCACGGCCTCGACCACGGACGCGTCGAGCCCGCCGAGCAGCTCGACCCGGGCATGCAGCGACTGCTCGAAGTCCAGCTCACCGCGCATCGCGGCGGCGGTGACCTCCGCGACCTCGGCCTCACAGCCGGCGTGCGCCGCGAACAGCTCGATGACCTCGTCCTGGATGAGCGTCGAGTCGACGTCCATCACGACCAGCCGCTGCGCCCGGCGCTGGAGCCCGGCCGCCACCACCGCGATGTCCACCCCGAGCTGTGCGGCCTCGGGGGCCAGCACCGTGCGCAGCGCCTCGGTCGCCGCACCGGAGACCGCGAACTCGACAGCGGTCACCGGATACTTGGCCAGCCGGAAGATCCGGTCGATGTTGCCGCCGCTGGCCGTTATGGCGGCGGCGATGGCGGCCGCGGTCTCCGCGGTGAGCGGGTGCCCCAGCACGGTGACGTGCGAACGTCCGGTGCCGCGCGGACGGTTGTCGCCCCGGCCGGAGATGATCTCCGCCTGGAGGTTCAGCGACTCGGCCCAGCTGTGCACGGTGGCCCGCAGGTCGCCCTCGGAGGAGCCGGTGGTGCCCTGGGCGGGGGAGGGGGAGGTGACCAGTGCGCACAGCGTGATGCGTCCCCGGGTCACCACCTGTTCGATGTCCACGACATCGACGGAGTAGGCAGCGAGGGTGTCGAAGAGACCTGCGGTGATGCCGGGCCGGTCCTTCCCGAAGATCTTGACGAGAAGGGTCGGTACGTCATCGCCCGGTACGGCGGTGGCAGGCGGGATCTGCGATGCGCTCATGGTGCCCTTACGGTAACCGCCGGGCGATCGCGTCCGTACGCGTGTCCGGGGTTCGGACCGGTACGGCACGGTGGCGCCGCGCCCGCACCCCGCCGCCTGCGGCCCCGGCGCCCCGTCGATCGTTATGGAGTCGTGTCCGGCCGCCGGGCCAGGAGCACCTGCTCCGGTGCGCCAACACCCTTGCCGTGGTGACGGGTTCGGCACGTTCACGGAACGCGACCGCGACGGACCGCGCCGTCGATCGGGTATTCATCCGTTTCCTCCCATGATGCGGCCTCCGGAGCGGACGTGCAGGACATCCCCGGCGGGCCCTGCCGCTCCCCGCCGCGGCCCGCTCGGTCCGGAACGCCCGTAATCCGGTGATCCCTGCCCATCCATGGGTTCTTCCCGTGCTCCGGGGGAGTTTGACGGGCACCGCCGCAAGCCCCTTGCACCCCGGTCCCGTCCCGGTTTCCGGTCGGAGGGCCGAGCCTGAAATAGTTCCTCACGATGTTCGCCATCCCTAGACTTCCCATACAGGGCGTCACTCGGGGGACTATGTAATGGGGCATGGAGTGCCTGAACTCGTACTCGAATTGAACGGCAGGACCTGGACGCTCGACCCGTCCCGGTCCTACAACGTGGGGCGTGATCCGCAGGGCGACATGGTGCTCGACGACGCCAGGGTCTCCTGGCGGCACGCCACCGTGCGCTGGGCCGGGCGCGGCTGGATCATCGAAGACCAGGGCAGCACCAACGGCACGTACGTCCAGGGCCAGCGGATCCACCAGATGGAGATCGGCCCCGGCTCGACCGTGCATCTGGGCAATGCCACCGACGGTCCCCGGGTGACCCTGTCCGCCGGGGCGCCGGCCGCCGACGCCTTCAGCGCGCAGCCCGCGATGGCGCCGCAGCAGCAGGCCGCGCAGGGCTGGCAGGCGCCGCCCGCGCACCAGCCGCCGCCCGCCCAGCAGGGCTGGCAGGCGCCGCCGCAGGGCGGGCAGCAGCCCTACGTCCCGCCACAGCAGGCCCAGCAGCCTCCGCAGGCCCAGCAGCCTGCGCAGGCCACGCCTCCGCAGCAGTCCCGGCAGGCCCAGGAACGTCCCGCGCAGAACGCGGGCGGTGTGCCGGCCCACGGTGACCGCAGCCCGACCACGTTCCACCGCCTCGACACGGGCCGGGTGATGCGCATCGGCCGTGCGCTGGAGAACGAGCTGGTCGTCTCCGACCTCCAGGTCTCCCGTCACCACGCCGAGTTCCGTGCCACCCCCGACGGCCGTTTCGAGATCCACGACCTCGGCAGCCACAACGGCACGTACATCAACGGCCAGCCGGTCCCCAAGTCCGGCAAGGCGCCGGTCGGCCCGAACGACATCATCGGCGTCGGCCACTCCACCTTCCGGCTGATCGGCGACCGCCTGGAGGAGTTCGTCGACACCGGCGAGGTCTCCTTCTCGGCCCGCCACCTCACGGTCACCGTCGACGGCGGCAAGCAGATCCTCAAGGACGTCTCCTTCGGCGTCCCCGAGAAGTCGCTGGTCGCGGTCATCGGGCCCTCCGGATCCGGCAAGTCGACGCTGCTGAAGGCGCTGACCGGCTACCGCCCCGCGAACCAGGGCGATGTCCTCTACGACAACCGGAACCTCTACAAGCAGTTCGCCGAGCTGCGCCAGCGCATCGGTCTGGTCCCGCAGGACGACATCCTGCACAAGGAGCTGACCGTCCAGAAGGCCCTCAAGTACGCGGCCAAGCTCCGCTTCCCCGGCGACACCGCGGAGGCCGAGCGCGAGGCCCGGATCGACGAGGTGCTGCACGAGCTCAAGCTGCACGTCCACAAGGACAAGAAGGTCACCTCGCTCTCCGGCGGCCAGCGCAAGCGCGTGTCGGTGGCCCTGGAGCTGCTGACCAAGCCGTCACTGATCTTCCTGGACGAGCCGACCTCGGGTCTCGACCCGGGCATGGACCGCGATGTCATGCAGCTGCTGCGCGGCCTCGCCGACGACGGCCGTACGGTCCTGGTCGTCACGCACTCGGTGGCCGAACTCGGCCTGTGCGACAAGCTGCTGGTGATGGCGCCGGGCGGTGGAGTGGCCTACTTCGGCCCGCCCGAGGAAGCGCTCAACTTCTTCCAGTACGACTCCTGGGCGGATGTCTTCTCGGCGTTCGAGAACTACCGCGACTACGACTGGATGGGGCGCTGGCGCGGCTCCCCGCACTACCAGATGTACGCCGCGGACATCGACGCCGTCGCCCCGCAGTCGGTCAATGTCCAGGTGCCGCCGGCCCGGATACACAAGTCCCAGAGCTGGGGCTCGCAGCTGTGGACGCTGATGCGCCGCTATGTCTCGGTGCTCGCCTCCGACCGGGGCTTCCTCGGCCTGATGCTGATCCTGCCCGCGGTGCTCGGTGTGGTCTCGATGCTGATCCCCAGCGATTACGGCCTCGGTTACGGGCCGACCGCCAAGGGCCGCACCAACCGCGACGCGAGCACGATCATGCTGATCCTCGCGGTCGGCATGTGCTTCTCGGGCGCCGCCAACTCGGTCCGTGAGCTCATCAAGGAGCGGGTCATCTACGAGCGCGAACGGGCCACCGGTCTGTCGCGGTCGGCGTATCTGATGTCCAAGGTGATCGTGCTCGGCGTGGTCACGGCCTTCCAGGGCGTGATCATCGCGGCGATCGGTTTCTCCACCCGGAACATGCCCGACGAGGGCCTCGTGGTGGCGAAGGCCCCGGCCATCGAGATGGCCCTGGCGATCATCGCGCTCGGCTTCACCTCGATGATGTTCGGCCTGATCATCTCCGCGCTGGTCAAGACCGCCGAGAAGACCATGCCGCTGCTGGTCATGTTCGCCATCGTCCAGGTCGTCTTCACCGGCGTGCTCTTCCAGCTCTTCGACACCGTGGGCGTCGCCCAGTTCGCGTGGCTGATGCCGTCGCGCTGGGCCGTCGCCGCGATGGGCGCGACCGCCGATATGAACACGCTCCTGCCGTGGGAGCCGGGCAACCCGGACCCGCTGTGGAAGCACCAGACCGGCGTCTATGTGATGGACATGATCATCCTGATCAGCCTGGGCATCGGGCTCGCCTTCGTCGTCGCGCGACTGCTGCGCCGCCACGAGCCGGAGGTCATGCGCAAGTAGGCCCTGCCGTATTCATGGCACGCCTGAGGGGCGGCACCCGGTATCGGGTGCCGCCCCTCGGCGGTGTGTGCGCGACTGCGGACTGTCGGAACCGTCGGCTCAGTAGGCCGAGTTGACGTTGTCCATCGAGCCGTACTTGTCGGCCGCGTAGTTGCAGGCGGCGGTGATGTTGGCGACCGGGTCGTAGGCGTTCCAGGCGGTGCCCTCGACGTGGTACGCCTTGAAGGTCGGGGCGATCACCTGGAGCAGGCCCTTGGACGGGACGCCGTTGATGGCGTTGATGTCCCAGTTGTTGATGGCCATCGGGTTACCGCTGGACTCCCGCATGATGTTGCGGTGGATGCCCTCGTACGAGCCGGGTATGCCCTTCTTGGCCATGATGTCCAGCGACTCGCGGATCCAGCCGTCCAGGTTGTCCGGGTAGGTCTTCTTGGCGGGCTTCGCGACGGGCTTGGCGACGGGCTTCGCGACCGGCTTCGCAGCGACCGCCTTGGGCGCGGCGGCGGGGATCGCGGTGCGTACGGCGGACCGGTTCGCGGCCGCCTTCGCCGCGCGCGCCTTCTCGGCCTTCACTGCCGCGGCCTTCTTGGCGGCAGCGGCCTCGGCCTTGCCCTCGGCGGCGGACTTGTCGGCCTGCTCGGCGATCGTGGCCTGCTGGGCCTTGGCGGCGGTACCGACCGCGCTGAAGGCAACCGGCTGGACGTTCTCGACGGCGGTGGCCTGGCTCTTGCCCTGATCGGCGTCGGCACCGGGAACGACGGTGAAGACCAGAGCGGCGGCACCGGCTGCGGCGACACCGGCGACGGAGAGCTTGTGCGTCCGGGTCAGGCGGTGGAGACCAGAAGTGGCGTGCTGAGGCATGGCAGGACAGACCTTCCGATGGGGGGACGCCGCACGGGCCGAGAGCGGTGGCAAACGCCGTATTCCGATCACGGCGCCGAGCGACGGGAGCCATTCTTAGCGGCAGGAAATTCCCCCGGCAAAGGTGTGACGTACGATGCGCGTTAGTGGAACCCGGGTGGCGGATATTGCATCCCGAATAAGACTTTCCCAGCTCATCCACTATTCGGGGGTCCACTAACCCGGCTCGTAAGTGACCTGCGTCCTATGCGCGGCGTCACAGTGTGAAGAGTTTTGTCTCGCCGGACGTAATTGCAAATGCACAGTCCGTATGCGTCAGATCTCCACCACGACCCGGTCGAGCGACAGATGAATCGGATCGGGCCCTGCGCATTCCGGCGCCGCACAGCCCGCCGGAATCACCGCGAACGCCGTCCCGGTGCCGGCCCGGCGATCGTGTCCCGCTCGGTCCGGCAGCACCAGATGCAGATCGCCGCATGCGTGCGACAGACAGCGCCGCCGCCGACCGCCGCGTAGGCCCGCCCCAGCGCCCCGTCATCGGCCACCGCCGCCGGCATCAGCAGAGGGGAGGCGGTGGGCTCGTGCAGCCCGGTGAGCAGGCCGCCCACCGGGAGTCGGCGACCGGCGCGGACGGGCGGGTACGGGCCGCGGCGGGCTGGACGGACCTCGTCGTGACGCCGCGACGCGGGGTGTGGCCCCTTCGATAACTACATCCCCTATCCCGATATAAGGGGACGAATCGGACGATCCGGCATTTCGGGCATTCTCGGTATAAGGGTTCGAATCGTATGCCTGCTCGTTGCCGACATCTCCCGTATAAGACCTGTTCCCTATATAAGGGGCTACTTCCTCATACGAGGACAGCTAGGAGGAACCGCACAAGAACGGCAAAGCCTCCTGGGGAAGGCCGAGCGGTGCCACCACATTCACCTCCAGCGCCACCCGCGGCCCGTCCCGCGGCCCGTCCCGCGGCCCGTCCGCCGGCCGCACCAGCGGCCCGGCCCCTTCGATGCCCCCGTGATGACCGCCACCGGCATGATCGTGCCCCCTTCCCGCCCGGACCGGGGAGACACCCCCAGCCCTCGCGGTAGGAACGCCACGCCCGCGGACGTCGGGCGCCGGACCGGCCGTGGCCAGGGCATTCGGCCTAGGCCGGTGGGCGTAGGCGGCAGCCGTCATCGGACCGATACGGGCTGGTCGCCCCGCCGGTACGGTGAGGCCATGACCAACGGAGCGGGAGCGGGGATCCCCGCGGTGAGCACCGCGATCCTGGCGATGAGCAGGCATCTGGAGGTGCGCGACGTCCTCAAGACGATCGTGGCCTCGGCCCGCGAGCTGCTGGACGCCGAGTACGCCGCCCTGGGCGTGCCCGACGACCACGGCGGCTTCGCCCAGTTCGTGGTGGACGGCGTCAGCGCCGAGCAGTGGAAGGCCATCGGCCCGCTGCCCCGCCAGCACGGCATTCTCGCCGCCATGCTGCACAACGCGACGCCCGAGCGGCTCGCCGACGTCCGCGAGGACCCCCGCTTCGGCGGCTGGCCGGCGGCCCACCCGGACATGTCCGACTTCCTCGGGCTGCCGGTCGCCGACGGCGACGAGATCCTCGGCGCCCTCTTCCTCGCCAACAAGCGCTGCTCCAAGACCCCTCCTTCCCGTGGGGACGGCTGCGGCTTCACCGAGGAGGACGAGCGGCTGCTCGGGATACTCGCCCAGCACGCCGCCATCGCGCTGACCAACGCCCGTCTCTACGAGCGCAGCCGCGAGCTGACCATCGTCGGGGAGCGCGCGCGGCTCGCCCATGAGCTGCACGACGCGGTCGCCCAGAAACTCTTCTCGCTCCGCCTCACCGCCCAGGCCGCCACCGCCCTGGTCGACCGTGACCCGGCCCGCGCCAAGGACGAGCTGCACCAGGTCGCCGCGCTGGCCGCGGAGGCCGCCGACGAACTGCGGGCCGCCGTCGTCGAACTGCGGCCCGCCGGCCTGGACGAGGACGGCCTGGTCGCCACCCTGCGCTCCCAGGCCCAGGTCCTGGACCGCGCCCACTCCGCGCGCGTCACCTTCGCGGCCCACTGCGTCCGGGCCCTGCCCGCCGCCCAGGAGGAGGCCATGCTCCGGGTCGCCCAGGAGGCGCTGCACAACGCCTTGCGGCACTCCGGTGCCGGGCATGTCGAGGTGACGCTCACCCGGAACGGCCAGGGCGCCCTGCTGCGGATCGCCGACGACGGCTGCGGATTCGACCCCGGCAGGGTCCGCCGGGCGGGCCGCCACCTGGGCCTGGTCTCGATGCGCGACCGCGCGGGCGGCGTCGGCGGAAAGCTCACCGTGGAATCGGAGCCCGGAAAGGGCACCGCTGTCGAGATGGAGGTGCCCGGTGGCTGACAAGGACAGGGACGGTGCGAGGGGCGCCCCCCGGGACGCCGCCGGGGCGGGCTCCGGCCGTCGGGCGGCGGGCGGGGCGATCCGCGTACTGCTCGTCGACGATCACCAGGTCGTGCGCCGCGGGCTGCGGACGTTCCTGGAGATCCAGGACGACATCGAGGTGGTGGGCGAGGCCTCCGACGGCGCGGAGGGCATCGCCGCCGCCGAAGAGCTGCGCCCGGACGTCGTCCTGATGGACGTCAAGATGCCCGGCATGGACGGCATCGAGGCGCTCCGCACGCTGCGCGAACTGACCAACCCCGCCCGGGTGCTGGTGGTGACCAGCTTCACCGAACAGCGCACCGTCGTCCCGGCGCTGCGCGCGGGCGCGGCCGGCTACGTCTACAAGGACATCGACCCGGAGGCGCTGGCCGGCGCCATCCGCTCGGTGCACGCGGGCCATGTGCTGCTCCAGCCCGAGGTGGCCGGTGCCCTGCTCGCCCAGGAGGAGAACAACGGCGGCCAGGGGCGCGGCACTTCCCTCACCGACCGGGAGCGCGAGGTGCTCGGCCTGATCGCGGACGGCCGCTCCAACCGCGAGATCGCCCGCGCCCTGGTGCTGTCCGAGAAGACCGTCAAGACCCATGTCTCCAACATCCTCATGAAGCTCGATCTCGCCGACCGGACACAGGCCGCGCTCTGGGCCGTACGGCACGGCATCGGGGCCTGAACGCCGTACGGGAGCACCGCCGTGCAGTGGTGCTCCCGTACCGCCGGCGCAACCGGAACGTCGTCTTCAGATCTGAGATTCATACTGTCGTGTAGCGGTAGCCCATTCGGCGTATCCCTTCTCGGGCCGGGCCGTTGTCCAGTGCAGTCGTGGCGGCTGGCCACGGCAACGGCAACGAGGAGCAAGAGAAGTGAAGAACATCAAGCGCGCAGCGGTCCTCACGATGGCGGTGAGCGGCCTCGCCCTCGCAGGCGCCGGCGTCGCCTCGGCCCACTCCCCGCAGGCGCAGGGCGGCGCGGTGCACTCCCCGGGCATCGTCTCCGGCAACGTCATCCAGGCCCCGGTGCACGTTCCCGTGAACGCCTGTGGCCTCACCGTCACCGCCATCGGCGCGCTCAACCCCACCTTCGGCAACCCCTGCGCCAACGTCTGACCGTCGCAGGACCCGCCTGACCCGCGCGGCGCCATGGTCCGCGCGGGCCGGGCCGGACCGGCCCCGGCACCCCTGGGATGCGCGGCCGGTCCCCTCCCTCCACCACCGTCTTTCCGGCTCTGTGCCCCCACGTGAGGAACACGCCCCCATGAACACCGCCAAGAAGGCCGCCCTCGTCCTCGCCGCCACCGGTATCGCCCTCGGTGCGGCCGCCGGATCCGCCTTCGCGACCAGTGGCGCGCAGGCCGACGGCGCGGCCACGCGTTCCCCCGGCATCGGCTCGGGCAACCTCGCTCAGGTCCCCGTGCACGTCCCCGTGAACGCCACCGGCAACAGCGTCAACGTCGTCGGTGTGCTCAACCCCGCCTTCGGCAACGCCATCTCGAACAACTGAGGTTGTCCGGTCGGGGCTGAACGGCTTCGCCTGCCCAGAGGCGTTCGGCCCCGCTCGGCAAAGGGCCCCGCCGACCACACAATGGTCCGGCGGGGCCTGTTCCCGTTCACCCGCGGTGCCGCTCCCTCTCCTCCACCGCGGAGTTGTACGCCGCCACCTGCGCCCGACGGGCCGTACGCTCCACCGGCCGCAGCGCCTCGGCGCGGGCCGCGATCTCCGACGAGCTCACCGCGGCACCGTGCTCCCTGCCGTCCCCGCCGGCCTGCTGCGCGATATCGATGAGCGCACCGACGCGCTGCGCCAGCTCCAATACCCGCACCGCACGCGGCGGATACCCGGGGGCCAGCACCTGCCGGCCGGCCTCCGCCCGCGCCCGGTACGCCTCCAGCGCCGCCTGCGCCACGGGACCGGCCCCGGCCACATCCAGCTTCGCGAGCAGCTCGGTCGCGTCCCGCAGCGCTTCCGCCAGCTCCCGCTCCGCCTCGCCCAGCGACGGCACATCGGCCGGCGGCCCCTCCCGCACCGGCAGACAGCGCCAGACCACCTCCACATGCACATCGGGCGCGGCACCGCCCTCCGGCCCGGCCTCGTACGCCTGCGGGATCAGCCCCAGCCCGGCGCCCGCGGCGAGCACCGCCTCCTCGGCCTCCAGCGCCCGCGCATTGAATTCCGGCGGTCCGCACAGCCCCAGCGGATGGCCGGGCACCGGCAGGGCCACCCGCAGGCCCTGCGCCCCCAGCGCCCGCAGCCGCCCCAGCGCGAGCGTCAGCCCGACCGGCGTCTCCTCGCCGGGCAGGCCCTCCACGCGGTGCACCGCATCGTCGTCCGCGATCCGATGCGCGGCTTCATCAGGTGAGACAAGCCCGGCCAAAAGGGCATTTCCCCACGCCGCCAGCCGTCCTGAACGAGGTTCATTGAGCATGGTCCCCAGCCTAGAGAAGAGCACCGACAACGAGTGGCGTAGGTTTGCAGGGGGGCTGCGCCTACAGGTGTACGCGACGACCGAGAAGCAATGGGAGACAACGCGCTCATGAGCGATGTGCTGGAGCTGGTGGACGTATCCGTGGTCCGCGAAGGACGGGCTCTGGTGGACCAGGTCTCCTGGTCGGTGAAGGAGGGTGAGCGCTGGGTGATCCTCGGTCCCAACGGCGCCGGCAAGACCACCCTGCTGAACCTCGCCTCCAGCTACCTCTTCCCGACCACCGGCAGCGCGTCGATCCTCGGCGAGCAGCTCGGCCGGGTCGACGTCTTCGACCTGCGCCCCCGCATCGGTGTCGCCGGCATCGCGCTCGCCGACAAGCTGCCCCGCAGCCAGACCGTCCTCCAGACCGTGCTCACCGCCGCGTACGGCATGACGGCCGGCTGGCAGGAGAGCTACGAGGACATCGACGAGCAGCGTGCCCGCGCCTTCCTCGACCGCCTCGGCATGACCGCGTACCTCGACCGGAAGTTCGGCACCCTCTCCGAGGGCGAGCGCAAGCGCACCCTGATCGCCCGCGCCATGATGACCGACCCCGAGCTGCTGCTGCTGGACGAGCCGGCCGCCGGTCTCGACCTCGGTGGCCGCGAGGACCTGGTGCGCCGCCTCGGCCGCCTCGCCCGCGACCCGTACGCACCCTCCATGATCATGGTCACCCACCATGTCGAGGAGATCGCCCCGGGCTTCACCCACGTCCTGATGATCCGTCAGGGCAAGGTGCTGGCCGCCGGCCCGCTCGAACTCGAACTCACCTCCAGCAACCTCTCCCACTGCTTCGGCCTCCCGCTGATCGTCGAGCGCAACGGCAACGACCGCTGGACCGCGCAGGGTCTGCCCCTGACCTGACGGCCCGCCCGTCGTCCGGCCGTCACCCCGCACGGAGCCTCCCCCTCCCGGACCCGGTCCGGGGGGAACCCCGTCATGTCGCCACGCGCCCCTCGTTGCTGACCGATCGCGCCCTGTCCCCGGCCGCCGCACCGATCTACCATGAACCCGTGGATCCATGGGTGTGGTGGCTGATCGCCGCCGTAGGACTGGGCATTCCTCTCGTCGTGACCGCGATGCCCGAATTCGGGATGCTCGCGGTCGGTGCCGTCGCCGGTGCCGTCACCGCGGGTCTGGGAGGCGGCACCGTCCCGCAATTCCTCGTCTTCGCCGCCGTGTCGGTCGCGTTGATCGCGGTCGTCCGCCCGCTCGCCAGTCGCCACCGCGGCCAGAGCCCCCAACTCGCGTCCGGCATCGACGCACTCAAGGGCAAGAGCGCCACGGTCCTGGAGCGGGTCGACGGCGGAGGCGGCGGCCGTATCAAACTCGCCGGCGAGGTCTGGTCCGCCCGCGCCCTCGACGGCAGTCAGGTCTACGAGCCCGGCCAGCAGGTCGACGTCGTCGAGATCGAAGGCGCCACCGCCGTCGTCATCTGACCCGAACACGCTGCGCGACGAGCCACGACTCTGAAAGACTGATCAACGTCAAGCCGGTCGCCGGCCGGCAGGGACCAGCAACGAAGGGCACGGGAGCCGCTGTGGAACCGATCATCATCGTCCTGATCATCCTGGTGGTGCTCGTGTTCATCGCACTCATCAAAACGATCCAGGTCATCCCACAGGCCAGCGCCGCCATCGTCGAACGCTTCGGCCGCTACACCCGCACCCTCAACGCGGGCCTGAACATCGTCGTCCCGTTCATCGACTCCATCCGCAACCGCATCGACCTCCGCGAACAGGTCGTGCCGTTCCCGCCGCAGCCGGTGATCACCCAGGACAACCTGGTCGTGAACATCGACACCGTCATCTAC
This sequence comes from Streptomyces sp. MCA2, assembly GCF_023544705.1. Lineage (NCBI taxonomy): Bacteria > Bacillati > Actinomycetota > Actinomycetes > Kitasatosporales > Streptomycetaceae > Streptomyces > Streptomyces sp. MCA2. The sequence goes on along the minus strand of NZ_JAMJFM010000080.1, from coordinate 4,898 downwards.
TACCAGGTGACCGACGCCCGCGCCGCGACGTACGAGGTCGCCAGCTACATCCAGGCCATCGAGCAGCTGACCGTCACCACCCTGCGGAACATCATCGGCGGCATGGACCTGGAGCGGACCCTGACCTCCCGTGAGGAGATCAACGCGGCGCTGCGCGGCGTCCTCGACGAGGCCACCGGCAAGTGGGGCATCCGGGTCAACCGCGTCGAGCTGAAGGCCATCGAGCCGCCGACCTCCATCCAGGACTCGATGGAGAAGCAGATGCGCGCCGACCGTGACAAGCGCGCCGCCATCCTCCAGGCCGAAGGTGTCCGGCAGTCCCAGATCCTCACCGCCGAAGGTGAGAAGCAGTCCTCGATCCTGCGCGCCGAGGGTGAGGCCAAGGCCGCGGCCCTGCGCGCCGAGGGCGAGGCCCAGGCGATCCGGGTGGTCTTCGAATCGATCCACGCCGGCGACCCGGACCAGAAGCTGCTCTCCTACCAGTACCTCCAGATGCTCCCGAAGATCGCCGAGGGCGACGCCAACAAGCTCTGGATCGTGCCCAGCGAGATCGGCGACGCGCTCAAGGGCCTCGGCGGCGCCCTCGGCAACTTCACCCCGCCGACCGGCGGCGGCTCCATCCCGAAGCCCAGCTCGCCGAACCGTGAAGCGCCCCCGATCGACTGACATGGACGCGCCCCTGGTGCATGATCGGGCGGAACCGTACCGATCATGCACGGGGGAATCCGCGTGACCATCTGGGAAGCCATCGCCGTCTTCGCCGCCGGAATCGGCGCCGGCACGATCAACACCGTCGTCGGGTCGGGCACCCTGATCACCTTCCCGGTGCTGCTCGCCTTCGGTCTGCCGCCCGTCACGGCCAATGTGTCCAACACCCTTGGCCTGGTACCCGGTTCGATCAGCGGCGCCATCGGCTACCGCCGCGAACTCACCGGCCAGCGCGCCAGGATCCTCCGCTTCGGCCTCGTCGCCCTCGTCGGCGGCCTGACCGGCGCGATCCTGCTGCTCGCACTGCCCTCCCAGGCCTTCGACACGATCGTCCCCGTCCTGATCGCGCTCGCGCTCGTCCTCGTCATCGCCCAGCCCAAGCTGGCCGCCGCGCTCCGCGCCCGCCGCGAGCGCACCGGCACCACCGCCCAACGCGACGGCGGCATCGCCCTGCTGGTCGGCCTGCTGTTCGCCAGTGCCTACGGCGGCTACTTCGGCGCCGCCCAGGGGGTGCTCTACCTCTCCCTGATGGGCCTGCTGCTCCACGACGACCTACAGCGCATCAACGCCCTCAAGAACGTCCTCGCCGCGATCGTCAACGGCGTCGCCGCGGTCTTCTTCCTCTTCGTCGCGCACTTCGACTGGGCCGCCGTCGGCCTGATCGCGCTCGGGTCCACCCTCGGCGGTCAGCTCGGCGCGAAGGTGGGCCGCCGTCTGCCGCCCACCGTCCTGCGCGCCGTCATCGTCGTCGTCGGCCTGCTGGCCATCACCCAACTCGTCCTCAAATAAGGCGAGTCGGGTGACGGCCCCGGCGGCAGAAAGACCGGGTCCGCCGCGCTAGGCGGGCAGCGCCAGCCACTCCGGCAGCGCGTCCCGCACCGACACCCCCAGCGTCGACAGCAGCGCATCCGCCGGCGTCGGCTCGAACGGCCGCCGCAGCAGCCGCATCCCCGCCTGCTCGGGCGTACGGTCCGCCTTGCGGTGGTTGTCCTCCGCACACGAGGCGACGGTATTCAGCCAGGTGTCCCCACCGCCGTGCGACCGCGGCACGACATGGTCCACGGTCGTCGCCCGCCGCCCGCAGTACGCACACCGGTGCTGGTCACGCACCAGCACACCCCGCCGCGACCAGGGCGCCTGTCTTCGGAACGGCACCCGTACGTACCTGCTGAGCCTGATCACCTGCGGCACCGGTATGTCCACCGCGGCGGCACGGATGCGCAGCCCGGGGTGAGCGTGCTCGACGACCGCCTTGTCCTGCATGACCAGCACGACCGCACGCCGCAGCGACACCGTCGACAGCGGCTCGAAGCTCGCATTCAGCACCAGCGTCTCGCGCATCCCGTCCACCTCCCGGACCCGCTCCGCCCCCGCGGCGAAGTTGCTCCACTGTGCAGCGGCAGGTATTCCCCGAACAACGCAATTTCCGCACGCCACAAGGGAAATGGAGGACGATCAGCAGATGAAAAAGAGGTGCGTGGCAGCGCCCCGCGAGCCACGAAAAGAGTGCGCTCCGGGTCCCGCCCCCGTGAAACACGCGGGACCCGGAGCGAACGGCAGCCGGCGAGGACGCCCACACGAGTGCGGGCTCCGGCGAGCGGCCGGCGACACACCTGCGCCCCGCCGCTCCCGCCACTGCGGTACCAGCTGCCCGACGCCCTGATGAGGGGCGGCGGCACGAGTACCACTCTGTGTGCGGGAAGCGCCGGGGCGCAACGGAATTACGGCGCTCAGCCCGCCGCGGGCAGCTCGAACTCGGCGATCAGCTGAGCCCGCCCGAGCGTGTGGAACCGCAGGTTGAAGCCCACCACCGCGGGCGAGGCCTCGGCATCCGGACCGAGCTTCTCCTGGTCCACCGCGTACACCGTGAACACATAACGGTGCGGACCGTCCCCGGGCGGCGGCGCCGCGCCCCCGAAGTCCCGCGTCCCGTAGTCGTTACGGACATGCACGGCGCCCTCGGGCAGCCCCTTCATCTCCCCGGACCCGGCACCGGCCGGCAGCTCCGTCACCGACGCCGGGATGTCGAACAGCGACCAGTGCCAAAAGCCACTGCCCGTCGGCGCGTCCGGGTCGTAGCAGGTGACGGCGTAGCTCTTCGTCCCCGCGGGCGCACCCTCCCACCGCAGTTGCGGCGAACGGTTCCCCTCGGCGAAGACCTGCTCCGGCCGCAGCGTCCCGCCCGGCTCCACCTCGTCGCTCAGCACCGTGAACTCGGGCACCGGCGGATGGAAATCGTGCGGGAGCGGCCGCCGCTTCAGCTCGGACACTGCAACACCTCCTGGTCGCTTGCTGACACCTGTCCGGCCAGGTTAGAGCCAGTTCCGCTTACCGCCGACCTCCGCCAGCCACTGGTTGAGGTAACCCGCCCAGTCGGTCCCCTCGAAGTCGTTCAGCCCGACCGTGAACGACCGGTAGGTGTCCGAGCCCTCGCTGAACAGCCCCGGCTTCTTGTCCATCTCCAGGACGACGTCCATCTCCCGGTCGTCCGCCACGAACGACAGCTCGACCTGGTTCAGCCCGCGGTACTGCTGCGGCGCATGGAACTCGATCTCCTGGTAGAACGGCAGCTTCTGACGCGTCCCCCGGATGTGCCCCTGCTCCAGGTCGGCGGCCTTGAAACGGAACCCGAGCCGCCCGAACGCGTCCAGGATCGCCTGCTGCGCCGGCAGCGGATGCACATTCACCGGGTCGAGATCACCGGAGTCCACCGCACGGGCGATCGCCAGCTCCGTCGTCACCCCGACGTTCATCCCGTGCAGATGCGTCCCCAGGAACGTCGTGATCGGCGTCTCCCACGGGATCTCCAGCCCGAACGGCACGGTGTGCGCCGCACCCGGCTGCACCGCAAACGCACCACCCAGCTGCACCTTGGTGAACTCGATGTTCCGCTTGTACTCCTCGTCGCCGCTCTCGACCTCGACGCGCGCCTGTAGTCCGACGGACAGCCCCTGGATGTCCTGGGCCACGGACCCGCCCTGGATCCGCACCTCGCCCTGTACGACCCCACCCGGTACGACGTTCTCCTCGAAGAGCACCGTCTCCACCGACGCACCTCCGGCGCCCAGGCTCGCCAGCAGCTTCTTGAATCCCATGCTCGTCCTCCCCAGGCGGAACCGCCTGTGCTCTGTATTGCGCGCCGAGCTCTCGGCTTGATCCCTACGAACGCGAAACCGAACAGTCCGGTTCCACGGCCCACACTTTCCCAACCCCGACGCCCCCATGGCCAGCCGCCCTCCCAAACGGCTGCACTACCCTCGGTCCGCATGACCGACGTACCGGAACGTATGCCGCTCACCCATGACTTCTTCGACCGTCCCGTGGTGGACGTGGCCCCCGACCTCCTGGGCCGCACCCTCCTCCGCAACACCCCCGACGGTCCGATCGCAGTCCGGCTCACCGAGGTCGAGGCCTACGACGGCGAGACCGACCCCGGCTCCCACGCCTACCGGGGCCGCACCGCACGCAACGCCACCATGTTCGGCCCGCCCGGCCACGCGTACGTCTACTTCATCTACGGCATGTGGTTCAGCCTCAACGCGGTCTGCGGCTCCGAGGGCAAGGCGAGCGGTGTCCTCCTGCGCGCAGGCGAGATCCTCACCGGCGCACCCCTGGCCGCCGCCCGCCGCCCCAAGGCCCGCAACACCAACGAACTGGCCAAGGGACCGGCCCGCCTGGCCACCGCCCTCGACATCGACCGCACTCTCGACGGCATCGACCTGTGCGCCGGCGACACCGCACCGCTGTCTGTACTCCACGGCCGCCCGCCCGCTCCCGAGCTGGTACGCAACGGCCCGCGCACCGGCGTCGGCGGAGACGGGGCCGACCACCCCTGGCGCTACTGGATCGCCGACGACCCCACCGTCAGCCCCTACCGCCCCCACGTCCCCCGACGCCGCACCCCCAGCGCTACTTGACTCTGCATCGCCGACCGCCTAACGTAGCCCGAGCCGCTGGAGACGGGCAGCGCTATTTGCGCAGACCGCCAGGCGGCACAACCAACCACTCCGATCGGCTCCCTAACGGGTCCAATTTCGCGTTGCCGAAATTCGATCAGGCCGACTCGATTATGAGTCGCCAGGGAAAGCCGCTAAAGTGGTGACCACGCCGAAAGAGCAGCAGTAAATAACTGCTCCGGGGCGGACCTCCGACGAATATCGGAACCGGAATCGAAACGAAACCGGGTCTGC
>NZ_JAMJFM010000008.1:0-211807 GCF_023544705.1 Streptomyces sp. MCA2 | reverse complement strand
ATGCCGAGCCGCACCACATCCCCCGTTCCGTCACTCGCGAGAACGTCGATACGGACGCCGCTGTCCGGGTCTGTGAAGGTCTGGCCGGGTCGGTACGCCGCCAGGTCGAGTCCGGTGCAGCCGGTGGGCGGGGTCGCGGTGGGGTTGCCGTTCATGACCCGGACCGGTCCCTGGCCGGTCGGGGTGGCGGAGTTGACCTTGTAGATGAGCACGCCGACCGAGCACGCGTCCCGGTCGTTGCCCTCGGCCCGGCGGGACTCCGCGACGTACGCCGTTGTCTCGCTGGTGCGCAGTACGGCGATCTTGGTGCCATGGCGCCGTTCCACCGGGGTCAGGCGCACGGTGCGGCGACCGGGGGCGGCCAGGCAGGTGACTTGGGCATCGCGGGTCCAGCCGAGTTTCCAGGAATGCCAGCCCAGGTACTGGGGCGTGGGGCCGGCAATGTTGCCCATGACGTCCCAGCCGCCGACGTACTGGTGCGTGGGGCCGGTGAAGGAGTACAGGTCGGGCAGACCGAAGGTGTGGCCGGTCTCGTGGGCGGCGACCTTGGGGCCCCAGCGCCACAGGTCCTGGCCGAAGGTGACGGCCCACTTGGTGCGGGTGCCGTCGGCGGTCACCCCGGACCTGGTGGGGTCGTAGAGGTAGGTCGGGGAGAAGGAGATCGCGGACGCCGTCCTGGTGGGGACGACGTAGACCATGTCGTAGCGGGAGAAGTCCGCGTACGGGTCGGCGGCGGTGATTGCGTCGCGTACGTACTTCTCGTGTGTCTCGAAAGTGAGGCCGCGCTCGAAGCCGTACGAGTCCGAGGCCGCCGGCATGCGGATCCAGCGGTGCAGGGAGGTGAGGGCGAGGCGGGTGCGGCCGTAGCCGGCCGTGCGCATCCAGTCGGCGACGGGGGCAAGTTGAGCCGCATACTCCGCTGTGGAGCCGGTGGCCTCGGCGTCGGAGAAGTCCACGAACAGCGTCAGGACCCGCCGGGTTCCGGTGGTGGGCTGGAACTGGACGCGGTCGGTGTCGTGGCCTTCGTCGGTCCAGCCCGTCTTTCCGGGCAGCGCGCACGCGGCGGCGGGAGACGGAGGCCGGTGGGCTGAAGGCGAGGAGGCCGCGTTCACCGTCGTGGGGGCGGCGAGGCAGGAGGCGAGGGTGAGGGCCGCCACGCAACGGCGCAGACGGCTCGGTGAGACGGACAGGCCGGGCATGTCACTCCCGTCGGATCGGAGGGGACGGCTTGGGGCGGGGGCGGAGGGCGTTCGGCTCACGCGCGGCCTGCGGCCAGGTCCATCAGACGGGCGAGGACGTGGCCGTTCGAGGCGGTGATGCCGTCGTGCTCCCACTCGTTGGTGACCCAGACGTGGGTGGCGCCGACCTCACGAGCGGTGCGCAGGGAGAGTTCCGCGTCGACGTACATGTCGTCGTGGTAGACGGCCGCGGCGACGGGGACCTGGTTGGCGGCGAGGCGTTGGGGGTCGTAGAGCGGGGGCCAGTCGGTGCGCTGGGACAGAAGGTCCGCGGCGTCCGCGAAGGGGCGCAGGCCCGCAATCTCCCGGAACATCCAGGGATAGATCATTTCCCCGGTGAAGAGGAGGGGGTCTGCTTCCTCGGCGAACTCGGGGAAGGCGGTGAGGGCCCGGTCGGCCGCCCAGCCGGCCGGCCCGGCGCCCTGCCCGTAGAGGGTCTCCTGCATGACGGCGAACAGCGGGTTGTCGGTGAAGCCGGTCAGCGACTCGACCTGATGACGGAAGGTGTCGGTCAACTCGCCGTCGCTGTCCAGGGATTCGTCGAGCAGCCAGTGGATGCGCTCGAAGCCGTCGCCCATGCCGAGGGCGAGGCCGAGGGTGCGCAGACGGCGGGCGGTGAGGCGGTCGCCGCCGGGCAGGCGGATGTCATCGGATGCGAGGTGGTCGGCGATCTTGCGGAGGCGAGGGGCGTCGTCGGGGTAGCGGGCGTAGAAGTCGAGGACCCGGTCACGTACACGGGGGTAGGTGCGGGCGTACACGTCGTCGGCGGTCGCGGTGAGTCCGGGCAGGCCGCCGGTGACGTAGCAGGCTCGCAGGCCGTCGGGGGCCAGGGAGAGATAGGTGAGGGTGATGAAGCCGCCGTAGCTCTGGCCGAGTGTCTCCCAGGGTTCGTCGTTGCCCAGTTGCCGGCGTATCAGTTCTGCGTCGGCCACGATCGAGTCGGCGCGGAAGTGGGCCAGATGTGCGGCCAGTTGGGAGGCGGAGGCGAACCGGGAGGCCATCCGCGCGGTGAGCGGGGTGGAGCGTCCGGTACCGCGCTGGTCGAGGAGCAATACCCGGTGGGTCTTCAGCGCGTGCGGCAGCCATCCCGGCGAACCTGCCGAAGGGCGGGGCGCCTTGCCGCCCGGGCCGCCCTGCAAGTAGAGCAGCCAGGGCAGTTGGTCATCGGCGTGAGCCGGGTCGACGACCTCGCGCGCGAAGACCTGGAGGGTCGGGCCGTCCGGACGGCGGTGGTCCAGCGGGACGGTGAAGACGTGGTCGGTGGTGGCGTACGCGGGGTTCATGGGGCCCTTTCACAGCGAGGCACGGCGAGGCATGGCACGGCACGGCGAGCGAGAGGTTGCGGGTCGGGAGCCATGGATGAGGTGTGACATTGCATACGGGCGCATACGTCAGCGTGCATCAGCTGTCCGCTTCCGAGGAGCTCTTACTTGGGCATAGCACGGCGTTATGGGAGCCCGCCCCGCCTCGACGCCTCAGAACCTCAGCCGGACCGCTTCCCGGTACGCCGCGCCGCTCCCTTGCCACCGGCCGAGGAAGAGCTGCTGCCGCCGTCGGCCCACAGGGAGCGGACATGGCCCAGGTGCTCGGCCATGCACTTCTCCGCCCGCTTGGCGTCGCCGGCGAGCATCAGGTCGAGCAGCTCCAGGTGTTCCTCGGCCGAGGGGATCAGTTCGCCGCGCTCGTCCAGGGCGATGAGCCCGTAGAGCCGGGAGCGCTTGCGCAGGTCGCCGACGGTTTCGACCAGGCGGTCGTTGCCGGAGAGCGCCAGCAGCGAGAGGTGGAACTGCCGGTCGGCCTCCAGGTAGCCGATGAGGTCGTGGGCGCGGGCCGCCCGCACGATCTCCTCGGCGACCGGGCGCAGCGCCTCCAACTGCTCGCGGGTGGCGCTGCGGGTGATCCGGCCGACCATGGGGATCTCGATCAGCCCACGGATCTCGGTGTACTGGTCGAGGTCGCGCTCGCTGACCTCGGTGATCCTGAAGCCCTTGTTGCGGACGGGCTCGGCCAGGCCCTCACGGACCAGGTCGAGCATCGCTTCACGTACCGGGGTGGCGGAGATGCCGAAGTCCTCGGCGAGTGCGGGCGCCGAATACACCTCGCCCGGGCGCAGCTCGCCGGAGATCAGGGCGGCCCGCAGGGCATTGCTCACCTGGTCGCGCAGCCGCTCCCGGCCGACGTTGAGGTCGCGGTGCTTCAGGTGCCCCATGGGGTCGTGATCCCTTCGGTCCGGCATGGACCACCACTGTACAATGTCACGTTGCCCTGGTGGGCGACAGAGAATAGGTCCGGCCGGCGGTGTAGAACTCCAGCGCTGCCCTGCCCTGTTCGCGCGGCCCGAGGCTGGATGCCTTGGCGCCGCCGAACGGCAGGTGGAAGTCGACGCCGGTGGACGGTGCGTTGATCCGGATCATTCCGGTGTCGAGCCCGTCGAGTCCGCACAGCGCCGCGTCCAGATCGGCGGTGTGGACCGAGCTGACCAGGCCGTACGGCACGGAATTGGTGAGGCGTACGGCGTGCGCCACGTCGTCGGCGGGCAGCAGGGCCGCGATCGGGCCGAAGACCTCCTCGTGCAGGAGGCCATGGCCCGCGGGGACGTTCTCGACCAGCGTCGGGGCCGCGTACCAGCCGGGACCGTCGGGCACGGTGCCGCCGGTCAGCACATCCAGGCCGTGCCAGGCGTCAGCGGCCCGGTCGCGGGCGCACTCGTCGATGAGCGGCCCGCTCACGGTCGCCGCATCGGCCGGGTCCCCGACCGGGATCGCCCGCAGGGCTTCGCAGAGCGCTTCGCGCAGGGGGCCGAGGGCCGCCCCGACCGCGACGACGCGGCTGGTGGCGGTGCACTTCTGGCCCGCGTAGCCGGCGATCGCGGCGGCGATGTGGGCCGCGGCCTGCTCGATGTCGGCGTCCGGGAGGACGATCGCCGCGTTCAGGCCGCCCATCTCGGCCTGGACCGGAATGCCCCGGGCCGTGGCGTCGCGGACCACGGCACGGCCGACGACGGTCGAGCCGGTGAAGGAGACGACGTCGGCGGCGGAGACGAGCGCGCCGCCCTCCGGCGCTCCGCCGGGCAGCGCCGTGAACACCCCTTCCGGCAGGGCTCGTTGGGCGATCTCTGCCAGGCGCCGCGCACAGGCGGTGGCCTCGGGTGCGGGCTTGAGGACCACCGCGTTGCCGGCCGCGAGCGCCGGGGCGGCCTTCCAGCTCGGAATGGCGAAGGGGAAGTTCCAGGGCGTGATCAGTCCGGCCACGCCGTGCGGGCGGCGGCGGGTGAACAGCAGGCCGGGGCCCGCTGCGGTCTCGTGGACGGCCCCGACGGGTTCGTACGGGGCCTGGGCGTAGTAGCGCCAGATCGCGGCGGTGCGTGCGACCTCGGCACGGGCTTCGGTGAGGGGCTTGCCCACCTCACGGACGGCGAGCTCGGCCAGCTCGGCACCTGCCGTATCGATGGCGGCGGCAACCGCACCGAGGGCGGTCGAGCGAGCGGCCGCCCCGCCGAGCAGCCATCCGGGCTGGGCGTCGCGGGCCCGCTCCACGGCCTCGATCGACGCGAAGGCGCCGGGCGCCGGGATCTGGAGCAGTACGTCGGACGGATCGGCCGGGTTGTACGAGGTGATCAGGGAGAGGGTGTCGGTCACAGGAGGAAGCCTCCGGGGAAGGGGTCGGCCGGGTCGAGGAAGTACTGGGCGGTGCCGGTGATCCAGGCGCGTCCGGTGACGGTCGGCACGACGGCGGGCAGCGAGCCGACGGTGGTCTTCTCGATCAGGCGCCCGGTGAAGCGGGTGCCGATGAAGGACTCGTTGAGGAAGTCCTGGCCGAGGGGCAGTTGGCCGCGTGCGTACAGCTGGGCCATCCGGGCCGAGGTGCCCGTGCCGCACGGGGAGCGGTCGAACCAGCCGGGGTGGATGGCCATCGCGTGCCGCGAGTGGCGGGCGCCGGAGCCGGGAGCGGCGAGGTAGACGTGTTTGACTCCGGCGATCTCCGGCTGCTCGGGGTGCACGGGCCGCTGGGGCGAGGCGTTGATCGCGTCCATGACGGCGAGCCCGGCGGCCAGCAGGTCGTCCTTGCGCGCACGGTCGAACGGCAGCCCCAGCGCGTCGAGCTCGACGATGGCGTAGAAGTTGCCGCCGAACGCGAGGTCGTAGGTGACCGTGCCGTATCCGGGCACGGTCACCTTGCTGTCCAGCGCGGCGCAGAACGCCGGCACGTTGGTGAGCGTCACCGATTCGGCCGCGCCGTCCGCGACCCGTACGTCGACGGTCACCAGCCCCGCCGGAGTGTCGAGCCGGACGGTGGTGACCGGTTCGGTCACCGGCACCATGCCCGTCTCGACCAGGACGGTGGCGACCCCGATCGTGCCGTGCCCGCACATCGGGAGCAGTCCGGAGACCTCGATGTAGAGGACGCCGTGGTCGGCGTCGGGGCGGGTGGGCGGCTGGAGGATGGCGCCGCTCATGGCGGCATGGCCGCGCGGCTCGTACATCAGGAGCGTCCGGAGGTGGTCCATGTGCTCGATGAAGTACATCCGTCGCTCGGCCATGGTGGCGCCGGGGATGACGCCGACGCCACCGGTGATGACGCGGGTGGGCATGCCCTCGGTGTGTGAGTCGACGGCGTGGAAGACGTGACGGGTACGCACGGGCTTCCTTTCCGTGGGGTGTGGTCAGCGGTGGCCGTCGGCGACGGCCTTCTCGGTGGCGGCCCGCACGGCCGACTCGGTCTCCGCGGTGAGCGGGGAGCGCGGCGGGCGGGTGGGCCCGCCGCGTCGGCCGACGAGGTCCATGGACAGCTTGATGGCCTGGACGAACTCCGTCCTGGAGTCCCAGCGCAGCAGGGAGTGCAGGGACTTGTAGAGCGGGCGGGCCGTCTCCAGGTCGCCCGCGACAGCGGCGTGGTACAGCGTGGCGCAGCCGGCGGGGAAGGCGTTGGGGTATCCGGCGATCCAGCCGACGGCACCGGCGACGGCGAGTTCGAGCAGCACGTCGTCGGCGCCGATCAGCAGATCGAGTTCCGGGGCGAGCTCGGCAATCTCGTACGCCCTGCGGACGTCGCCGGTGAACTCCTTGACGGCGACGACGCTGCCGTCCTGGTGCAGCCGGGCCAGCATGGCGGGGGTGAGGTCGACCTTGGTGTCGATGGGGTTGTTGTACGCGACGACCGGCACCCCGGCCCGCGCCACCTCGGCGTAGTGGGCGCGCACGCCCGGCTCGCCGGCCCGGTAGGCGTTCGGAGGCAGCAGGAGCACCGAGCCGCAGCCCTCGTCGGCCGCCTGTTCCGCCCAGCGCCGGGCTTCGCCGCTGCCGTAGGCGGAGACGCCGGGCATGACGCGTGCCCCGTCGCCCGCAGCCTCGACGGCGGTCCGCACCACGCGGGCCCGCTCCTCGTCGGTGAGGGTCTGGTATTCGCCGAGCGAGCCGTTGGGCACCACGCCGTCGCAGCCGTTGTCGAGGAGCCAGCGGACATGATCGGCGTAGGCGTCGTGGTCGACGGACAGATCGTCACGCAAGGGCAGGGCGGTGGCGACCATGATGCCGCGCCAGGGGCGGGCGTTGTTCCACGTGGTGGCGGTCATGCCGGTAAACCTCTCTATGGTATGTGACATTTTACTAGGACGGGCCCCGAGGAGCTCGGCCGGAGGTCGGCCGTCACCGCCGGATCATCCGTCGGCGTCGGGGGCGGCGTCGGGCTCGGATGTGGTCTCGGATCGGCCTCCGGGCGCGTCGGCGTCGCCCCCGGGCTCGTTGACGGCGGGGACGACGGGGTCGTCGAGCGCGGCGAGCGCCGAGAGCGGGACGGGTGCGGCGAACGGGCGGCGTTCCGCCAGGGGTTCGACGGCTTGGTCGCGGGCCATGAGGCAGGCCACCGCCGGACCGCACATCCGGCCCTGGCACCAGCCCATACCGGCTCGGGTCAGCAGCTTGACGGTACGTGCGTCGCGCGCTCCGAGGTCCTCGACCGCCTCGCGTATCCGCCCGGCGGTGACCTCCTCGCAGCGGCACACATCGGTGTCGTCCGGGAGCCGGTGCGCCCACCCCGGGCCTGGCGCGTGGGCCGCGGTCATCACTTCGGCGAAGGCGCGCATGCGGTCCCTGCGCCGCTGGAGTTCCCGGACCCGGCCGGCGTGGGCGGGGCGCCCGAGGAGCCGGGCGGCAGCAGCGACTGCCGCCAACTCCCCTTCTACCCTGGCCAGTTGCGCGCCACCCACTCCCCCGGTCTCACCCGCCGCCCACAGCGAGCGCACCGAGGTCTCCTGGACGCCGTCCAGGGCCAGGGCCCTGGTGCCGTCGGGCAGCGGGCGGGTGGCACAGCCGAGCGCCGTGGCCAGGTCGACCTGGGGGACGAGGCCGTGTCCGACCGCCAGCGCGTCGCAGTCGATCCGCCGTCCCGTCCCCTGTACGGGGCGCCAGTCGCGATCGAGACGCATGACGGTGACGGCCTCCACCCGATCGATTCCGTGCACCTCGGTGACCGCGCTGCGCAGCCGCACCCGCACCCGGTGCCACAGCAGCGCCGCGCCGTGGACCAGCGCCTCGGCCGCCTTGTGCGGATTGGTGACCAGCGCGCGGGGGTGCCGGGCGTAGCGCAGATAGCCGGACGCCTCGACGACGGCCGGCACCCGTGCGCCGGCGGCTGCCAGCGAGGAGGCGACCGCGAGCAGGAGGGGGCCGCTGCCCGCGACGACGACCCGCCGTCCGGGCAGCACCAGGCCGGACTTGAGCATGGCCTGCGCTCCCCCGGCACCCACGACGCCGGGCAACGTCCACCCGGGGAAGGGCAGCTGCCGTTCGTACGCGCCGGTCGCCAGGAGCACCGCGCGGCACCGTACTCGCACGGGGCGCTCGCCACCGCCGTCGGCCCCGGTGACGGCGTGCACGGACCACACCTCGGCGGCCTCGTCGTCCTTGGTCACGCTCCACACGTGGTGCCCGGGAAGATGCCGGACGTCGCTCTGCGCAAGGCGTCGGCGCAGGTCGGCGTAGGCGGACCAGTCATGGTGCAGGGCTTCGGGCCGGACGGCTCCCAGGGCGGGTGCCGGCGTGCGGTAGAACTGCCCGCCCGTGTGGGTGGAGGTGTCCAACAGGACGACGGACAGGCCGAGCTCACCGGCCGTGACGGCGCCGGCGAGGCCGGCGGAGCCCGCCCCGATCACCGCGAGGTCGTACGGTTCAGACGCCGAGAGCGGCACGGCCGTGTCCTTCCTGAGTGGTGATGGCGTCCCCCGGCCGGGCCGGCACCAGGCAGGCCCGCCGGTTGGGCTCTCCGTTGATGGTCGCGAGGCAGTCGTAGCACTGCCCGATGCCGCAGAACGCGCCCCGCGGGCGCCCGCCGTTGCGTGTGGTGCGCCAGGCCAGGATTCCGGCTGCCCACAGGGCAGCGGCGACGGACTGGCCGGGCAGAGCGGTCACCGCGCGCCCGTCGAACGTGATCCGGAACGGCGGACCGGGCTGGGCGCCGACCAGCTCGGCGGGGGTACGGGCCACGGGTGCTCCTCTCATGGCGGGCATGGCGGTGATGGCGGCGGTCGCAGGCGGTCTCAGGCTGCTGGAGGGAAGCGTTCCGGCCGGAACGGGGTGAGGTCGAGCGGCGGTTCGCCGCCGCTCAGCCATCGTGCGACGGCGAGTCCGGTGGCGGGGGCGAGCCCGACTCCCGCACCTTCGTGGCCGCAGGCGTGCAGCAGGCCGGGGACGCGCGGATCGGGGCCGATGGCGGGCAGGTGGTCCGGCAGATACGGGCGGAAGCCGAGGTATGTACGCATCGCCCGGACCCCGGCGAGGACCGGGAAGAGTGCGGTGGCCTGGGCCGCCAGGCGCCGCAGCACTTCGACCGACAGCGTGCGGTCGTAGCCGACCCGTTCCCGGCTGGCGCCGATCAGGACCGGCCCCGCCTGGGTGCCCTCGACGACCGCCGAACTCTGTAGCGCCGCGGAGCCACTGGCGACATCGGCGACGTAGTCGGCCGCGTACACCTTGCGGCGTACCACTCGGGGCAGCGGCTCGGTGACCAGGACGAAGCCCCGGCGGGGCCGTACGGGAAGCGCCACGCCCGCGAGGCGGGCGAGATCGCCGCTCCAGGTCCCGGCGGCGTTCACCACGTGCGGGGCGTGGAGCTCCCCGGCTGTCGTCCGCACTCCCCGGATCTCGCCGCTCCCGCCGGTGAGCAGGCCGGTGACCTCCTCGCCGAGGCGCAGCCGGATCCGGTCGCCGCCCGCGCGCAGCAGATGTGCGGCGGCGAGCGCCGGCATGACCTGCGCGTCCTGGGGGTAGTGGAAACCGCCCGCCAGACCGGGGGCGAGATGGGGCTCCAGGTCGTGCAGGCGGTCGGGCGGGACCTCGTCCGCCGTGACACCCGCCGCGCGCTGCCCGGCCGCGAAGTCCCGTAGTGCGGCCATTCCGCTCTCGCCGGCGGCGACGACCAGTCCGCCTTTGGGCTCGTACTCGATGCCCGGCGGGAGTTCTTCGGCCAGCTCCCGCCACAACCCGGTGGACAGTAGGGCCAGTTCGAGTTCAGGTCCCGGCTCCTTGTCGGAGACCAGGAGGTTGCCCTCACCGGCCCCCGTCGTACCGCCCGCCACGGGGCCGCGGTCGAGCACGGTGACGCGGAGGCCGGACCGCGCGGCGTAGTAGGCGCAGGCCGCACCGATCACACCGGCCCCGACAACGATGACGTCTGCGGAGTTCCTCGTGAGCACGGCAGTAATATTTCACATTGCACCGTCTCTGCCAAGGGTCCGCGATCCATTGGGTCGGGTCGATTGCCCTTACGTGCCGATGAGTTCCGCCCTCCACCAGGAACGCGGCGGGTTTCGCCGGGACCGGCAGTTGATGATGTGCGGTACGGATGACGGCGGCCGCGGGGTCACCCATGGCAGCCCCCTCGGGCACGGGTGGGTAACGAAGTCGATGAGGCCTTGTCAGTGCAATTTCACATTACTATGTTACCGGTCACATTCCAGCCACTGGCTGTCCAACTGCTTCCGGAGTGACCACTCATGGACAAGCGCACCTGCTCAGCTCTGGCCGCCACACTGGTGGCGGCCCTCACGTTCGGCACAGCCGGGTGCTCCGGCGGGCAGAAGGCGGACGGCGCCCGCGGCCGCAAGAACCCGGCAACGGCCAACAGCGGCCGAGCGGTCGGCGGGACGCCCCAGAAGGGCGGCACCCTCACCGTCCTGTCCAACCAGGACTTCACCCACCTCGACCCGGCCCGCAACTGGGTCATGAACGACATGGACTTCGGGACCCGACTGCTCTACCGCACCCTGGTGTCGTACAAGGCGGCCCCCGGAACCGCCGGCGGCGAGCTGGCCCCCGACCTCGCCACCGACCTCGGCACGCCCTCCAACGGCGCCAAGACCTGGACCTTCCACCTCAAACCGGGGATCAAGTACGAGGACGGAACGCCGGTCACCGCCCAGGACATCAAGTACAACGTGGAGCGGTCCTTCTCCCCGGACCTGCCCGGCGGCGCCGACTACGCGGCCCGCTACCTCAAGGGCGCCGAGGGCTACGGCGGCCCGGCCAAGGGTGAGCACCTGGATTCCGTCAGGACGCCGAACGACACGACGATCGTCTTCGAACTGCGCACGCCCTTCGCCGAGTTCCCCAACGCGACGGTGATGCCCACCTTCGCCCCGGTGCCGAAGGCGAAGGACAACGGGCCCCGCTACGACAACCGGCCGTTTTCCTCAGGCCCGTACAAGATCGAGACGTATCAGCGCAACAAGAAGCTGATCCTGGTCCGCAACCGTCACTGGGACCCCAAGACCGATGAGATACGCAAGGCCTACCCGGACAAGCTGGTCATGGTGATGGGGCTCAAGCCCAACCAGATCGACGACCGGATGATCGCCGGCCAGGGCGCGGACGCCTCCACCGTCCCGTGGTCCGCGCTGCGGCCGGAGAGCGCGGCCAAGGTCCTGCCCAGGGCCGAGGTGCGCGAGCGGCTGCTGGCCGAGTCGACCAACTGCACCGACATGGTGCAGATGCACACCGGGCGGGCCCCCTTCGACAACGTGAAGGTCCGTCAGGCCGTGCAGTACGCCCTCGACAGAGAGGCCGTGATCACTTCCTCCGGCGGCCCCGCCTTCAACGACGTGTCCCACGCCTACATGCCCGCAACCCTGTTCGGCGGCAAGCAGCCGGACACCTTGAAGATCCCCGCCACCGGGGATGCGGACCGGGCCAAGCAGCTGCTGAAGGAGGCCGGGAAGCCGAACGGCTTCACCACCAAGATGACGGTCTCCAACGGGGACAAGGGGCGGGCCGAGGCGATCCAGCAGTCGCTCGCCAAGGCCGGTATCAAGGTCACCATCGAAACGGTCGACCCGTCCGCGTTCTACGCCACCATCGGCGACACCGCCAACCGCACCGACATGGTGTACACCGGCTGGTGCCCGGACTACCCGTCCGGCTCCACCTTCCTTCCCTTCGTCTTCGACGGCCGCTACATCAAGGAGAAGGGCAACACGGGCAACCACTCCCTCTTCCGCGACAAGCCGACCATGCAGCGGATGGACGAGATCGCCGCGATGACCGACGTCAAGAAGGCGAACGCGGCCTGGCGGGAACTGGACGGCACGATCGTCGCCAAGGCCCCGGCCGTACCGGTCCTGGTGCGCCGGTGGCCACTGGTGGTGGGGACCAACATCGCGGGCGCGTACGGGCAGACCTCCTTCGGCGGCCAGCTCGACTACGCCTCGGTCGGCCTCAAGGACCCCGCCAAGAGCGAGGGCTGAGGAGCGTACCCACCATGGCCTCCACCTCCATGTCCGCACCGGCCGTCAACACCACTCCGGCGAGCAGCGGCCCCTGGCAGCTCGCCCGGCAGCACCTGCGCCGACGCACCGCCGTGAAGATCTCCCTCGTCGTCATCGTGCTCTTCGCGATCACGGCGGCGGCCGCCCCGCTGCTCGGCACGCTGGGCGGCTGGTCACCCGAGGAGTTCGACAAGACCGCCGTCGACCCCTACCTGGGCGGGCAGCCGATCGGCCCGCTCGGCGGGATCTCCGCCGACCACTGGCTAGGGGTCGAACCCGTCACCGGCCGCGACCTGTTCGCCCGGGTCGTGCACGGCGCGCAGGTCTCGCTGTTCATTGCCTTCGCCGCCACCGCGATCGTCGTCGTCGCCGGAACGGCGGCCGGGATCGCGGCCGGCTACTTCGGCGGCCGCACCGACGCGGTGCTCTCCCGGCTGATGGACCTCATCATGTCCTTCCCGTCCCTCATCTTCATGATCGCGATGATGTCGGTGGCCCGGGACGTCAACCGGATCGTGCTGATGACCGCCGTGATCGGGCTCTTCGGCTGGCCCGGCATCGCCCGCGTGGTACGCGGCCAGACGCTCTCGCTCAAGCATCGCGAGTATGTCGACGCCGCCCGTGTCGGCGGGGCCGGCCCCTGGCGGGTGCTCACCCGCGACATCCTCCCGGGCGTCGCCGGACCCGTCATCGCCTACACCACCCTGATCATCCCCGGGATGATCGCCACCGAGGCGGCCCTGAGCTATCTGGGCGTGGGCGTTCGCCCGCCCACCCCCTCCTGGGGCCAGATGATCGCCGAGAGCGTCGCCTTCTACGACACCGACCCCATGTACTTCGTCATCCCCAGCGCCTGCCTTTTCCTCGCCGTGCTCGCGTTCACGCTGCTCGGCGACGCGCTGCGGGACGTCCTGGACCCGAGGGGAAGCCGCACATGACCCTCTACCTCGGGCGCCGGATACTCGGCGTCATCGGCGTCCTGATCGCCATCGCCGCCATCACCTTCACCATCTTCTACGTCCTGCCGTCCGACCCGGCGGCCGCGGCCTGCGGCAAGTCGTGCAGTACCGAGCGGCTGGCGGCGATCCGTGAGCACATGGGCCTCGACCAGCCCCTGTGGCGGCAGTTCGCCGACTTCGTCACCGGCATCTTCACCGGCCGCACCATGGGCACGGGCCAGTACGAGCTGCACTGCCCCTTCCCGTGCCTGGGCTACTCCTACGAGAACAGCGAAGCGGTCTGGGACCTGTTGATGGACCGTCTTCCGGTCTCCGCCTCGCTGGCCTTCGGCGCCGCGGTGATCTGGCTGGTCCTCGGGCTGTCCGCGGGGGTCGCCGCGGCCCTGCGCAAGGACACCCTCACCGACCGCGCCCTCATGGTGGGCGCGGTGGCCGCCGCTTCGCTGCCGGTCTACTTCACCTCGATGATGCTGATCTACGGGGTGATCCGGTTCGCGGGCCTGCTGCCCTACCCGCAGTACGTGCCGTTCGGCGACAACCCGCTCGACTGGGCGTCGAACCTGCTGCTGCCCTGGCTGGCGCTGGCCATCCTGTACGCGGCGATGTACGCACGACAGAGCCGCAGTTCGATGATCGAGACGATGGCGGAGCCGTACATCCGCACCGCCCGTGCCAAGGGCCTGCCGCGCCGGACGGTCGTGGTCAAACACGGGCTGCGGGCCGGTATGACCCCGGTCCTGACCATCTTCGGCATGGATCTGGGCGGACTGCTCGCCGGCGCGGTGATCACCGAGTCCATCTTCGGGCTCCCCGGCATCGGGCGGCTCTTCTACGGAGCACTCTCCAGCGGCGACCAGCCGGTGATCCTCGGAGTGACGCTGCTGGCCGCCACCTTCATCGTCGTCGCCAACCTGGCCGTCGATCTGCTCTACGCCGTCGTCGATCCCCGAGTGAGGTACTGATGAGCGCTCGCGAACCCGTGCTCTCGGTCAGGGAGTTGACGGTCACCTTCCCCACCCCGCGCGGCCCGGTACGGGCCGTGGACGGCCTCGGCTTCGAGGTGCACCGGGGACGAACCCTCGGCATCGTCGGCGAGTCCGGCTCCGGCAAGTCCGTCACCTCCCTGGCGGTGATGGGGCTGCACACCGGCGCTTCGGTCACCGGCTCCATCACCCTGGGCGGCCGGGAGCTGACGGGCCTGCCGGAGCGCGACCTGAACCGGCTGCGCGGCCGGAAGATGGCGATGATCTTCCAGGACCCGCTCTCCAGCCTCCACCCGTACTACACCGTGGGCGAACAGATAGCCGAGCACCACCGCGTGCACTTCGGCAGCGGCAGAAGGGCCGCCCGCGAGCGGGCCGTGGAAGCGCTGGGCGAGGTCGGTATCCCCGAACCGCGGCGCCGGGCGCGGGAGTACCCGCATCAGTTCTCCGGCGGCATGCGCCAGCGTGTGATGATCGCGATGGCCCTGGCCTGCGAACCCGAGCTGCTCATCGCGGACGAGCCGACCACCGCCCTGGACGTCACCGTCCAGGCGCAGATCCTGGAGCTCATCGCCCGGCTCCAGGAGGAGCGGGGACTGGCCGTCATCATGATCACGCACGATCTGGGAGTGGTCGCCCGGGTCGCCCACGACGTTCTCGTGATGTACGGGGGAAGAGGCGTCGAACGGGCCCCTGTGGACACCCTGTTCGCGGAACCGGCCCACCCCTACACCGGCGCCCTCCTCGACTCCCTTCCCCGTCTCGACGACAGCGACGAGGAACCGCTGCGGGTGATCCCCGGCAGCCCGCCGTCCCTGCTCACCCCGGCCCCCGGCTGCGCGTTCGCGCCCCGCTGCCCCCGGCCGGCCGACGCCCCCGCCGAGGAGCGCTCCCGATGCGAGAGCGAACTCCCCCTCCTCGACGGCCCGACCGGGCATCCGGCCGCCTGTCACTTCCCCGCGTACGGAGGCATGGCTCCATGACCACCACGACCACCGAACCCCTGTTGTCCGTACAGAACTTGACGGTGACGTTCCCCGGGAGGAAGCGATCCGCGCCGGTCCGGGCCGTCGACGGCATCACCTTCCACGTGGCGGAGGGTGAGACGCTGGGCCTCGTCGGCGAGTCCGGCTGCGGCAAGTCCACCACCGGACGCACGATCGTCCGGCTCCTGGAACCCACCGCCGGCTCCGTCACGTACGACGGACGGGACATCAGCCATCTGTCGCAGCGGATACTCAAGCCGCTCCGCAAGGACCTGCAGATGGTCTTCCAGGACCCGCACTCCTCGCTCAATCCGCGCCAGACGGTGGCCCGGGTCATCTCCGATCCGCTGCTCGTCCAGGGCAGTTCGGCAGCGGGCGCCCGCAAGCGTGCCGCTGAGCTGATGGAGCTGGTGGGGCTCATCCCCGAGCACATCGACCGCTATCCGCACGAATTCTCCGGCGGCCAGGCCCAGCGCATCGGCATCGCCCGCGCCCTGGCCACCGGCCCCCGCCTCGTCATCGCCGACGAGCCGGTCTCCGCGCTCGACGTCTCCGTCCAGGCCCAGATCGTCAACCTGATGGAGCGGCTCCAGCGCGAACTCGGCCTGGCCTACCTCTTCATCGCCCACGACCTGTCCGTCGTCAAGCGGGTGTGCGACCGGGTTGCCGTGATGTACCTGGGCCGGATCGTCGAGATCGGAGCGAAGGAAGAGGTCTACACCGCCCCGACGCACCCCTACACATGCGCGCTGCTGTCCGCCGTCCCGCTGCCCGACCCGGCCGCCGAACGGGGCCGGGAGCGGATCACCCTGCTCGGGGACCCGCCCAGCCCGGCCGCTCCCCCACCCGGCTGCACCTTCCACCCTCGCTGCCCCAAGGCCCAGGAGATCTGCCGCACCGAGGCACCCTCCCTGCGGAAGACGGCACCGGGCCCGGCGCGGCAGGTGGCGTGCCATTTCCCCGAAACGGCCTGAGCACGGCCATGCCCCGGCTCCCGCCCAGGAACCGGGGCACAACCGTCCGCATCACGCTACGACTTGGTGATCCGCACGGTCTCGCCGTTCCCGTCGGCGCTCAGCACCTCGATCCGGACACCCGCGGCGGAGTCGGTGAACGTCTCCCCGGCCCAGAACGGGCCGTCGTCCAGGGGACGACAGCCCGACGCCGGGGTGGCCCTCGGCTTGGCGTCCATGACCCGGATCGGCCCTTCACCGGACTTCACGGAGGAGTCGACCTTGTAGACCAGCGCACCGGTGGCGCAGAGGCCGGTATCCGCGTGGACAGCCCGCCGCGATTCGACGACGTACGCGGTGGAGGGGCCCGTGGGTATCACCGCCATCTTGGTGCCGGACCCGTACTCGACGGCGGTGAGGCGCACGGTATCGCTGCCCGCCGAGGCCCGGCACACGACCTGGCTGTCATCGGTCCAGCCCAGCTTCCAGGAGTGCCAGGCGAAGTACTGCGGCCCGGCCCCGCCTATCAGACCCATCACATCCCATCCGCCCACGAAGCGGTGCTCGTCGTCGCCCTTGTCGAAGGCGTACAGATCGGGCAGCCCGAAGGTATGAGCGGTCTCGTGGGCCACCAGTTTCTTCCCCCAGTGCCACATGTCCTGGCCGAAGGTGACCGCCCACTTGACCCGCCTGCCATCGGCGACGACGCCCGCCGTTCCCGGCTCGTAGACATAGGTGGGGGTGTAGGAGACCGCCGACGCGTTCTTCGTCGGTACGACATAGACCATGTCGTACCGCGAGAAGTCCACGTCCGGATCGGCCGCCGCGACCGCGTCCTTGAGGTACGCCTCGTGTTGCTCGTGCGTCATCCCACGCTCGTATCCGTAATCGGTGGAGTTGTGCGGCATCCTCGTCCAGCGCCGGTGCTGGGTGATATCCAGCCATGCCTTGCCGTACGAGGCGTTCCACAGCCAGTCCGCCCCGGGCGTGACCTGTGCGGCGTCGTCAGCCGGGGACTCGGCGGAAGGGGCAGGGGCATCCGGGAAGTCCACAAAGACCATGGCTGCCTTGATTGTTCCCGCCGGGCGCTGGAACACGGAGAAGTCCGTGTCGTGCCCTTCGTCCGTCCAGCCGGTGGTGCCGCGCAGCGCACAGGCCGACGCGCTGTCGGCGGCCGGGGCGCCGAGAGCGGCCGGGGCGCCGAGGAGGAACGAAAGCGGGAGCAGGGCGGCGAGCAACACCCACAGAAACGCCGACCGTGTGCCTGGCACCCACCGTGTACGCGGCAAGAGATGTGGCCGTCTCACGTCATCACTACCTCTCCATAAATGCCCATCGCGTGTGTCATGTCACATAAGACTGCGGACGCACGCCCCTGTCCGAAAGCTGTCGTCAGTCCATAACATCCGCGCCATGGACCTGGAGATACGGCATCTGCGGGTGGTGTGCGCGATCGCCGAGGCGGGGAGCCTCACCCGCGCCGCCGCCTCGCTCCGTATGACCCAACCAGGACTCAGCGCCCAGCTGCGCCGTATCGAGGCCGCTCTGGGCGGGCCCCTGTTCGACCGGCGTCAGTCGGGCACCGTCCCCACGCCCTTCGGCGAGCTGGTCATCGGACGGGCCCGCGCCCTACTGCCGGGCATCGACGGACTGCTCTCCGACACGGCCCGTGCCGCCCGCCGTATGACAGCCGTGGACCGGATCCGCGTCGGCTCGGTCGGTGCCCCGCTTCTGGGGCACCTCCTCCTGGCCGTCCGAGCACTGCTGCCCGAGGCCGACCTGACCTGCCGTTGCCAGTACTCCCCCGTCGCTCTGCTCGACGACCTCGCCGCGCGCCGCCTGGAAGCGGCGGTACTCGGCGACCACCCCGGCCAGGAGCTGCCGCAGCATGCGGGCGTGGCACTCCACACGATCGTCAACGAACCGGTCTTCGCCCTCCTGCCGGCGGCCCACCCGCTCGCCACGCGGGACGAGGTCCCGTTGGTCGAACTCCTGGAGGAGGACTGGGCGGTCCCCCGGCCCGACAGCGACCGGACCCCCGAGTACTGGGCTTCCGTCTGCACCTCGGCCGGCCGCGCCCCCTTCGCCCCCTATGAAGCGGAGGGGCGGCAGCTGATCGAGATCGTGCGGGCAGGCCTGGCCGTCAGCCTCTGCCAGGCCACGTTCATCGAGGTACCCGGCGTCTCGGTCCGCCCCCTGGCCGAAAACCCCCTGTGGTACCGGCACCTTCTGGCCTGGCACCACGACGGCCCGCTCGCACCGTACGGCACCGAAATCCTGCGCCGAGTCGCCGACGGCTATCTGGCCACATGCAGTGACAGCCCGGTGTACGCGCGCTGGCGGGAACTGAACCCGCACGCGGCCCGACCAGTGACGGTCGCGCCCTGACCTACCCGGCCGGCGGACGGCGGCGCCGCTCGGGCGGCGGTCCCCCGCCACGGAAGCGCTCCCCGGACAGCACCGGCCTCACGGCAAGTCCCGAAGAGCCACCACGTCAAGGCCGTTGACGGGCCGGCCTCTCCGTCGAAACCAGCGCCGCAGCGCTCACCGAAGCCCGGCGAGACGCACCGGAGGCACGCCAAGGGGGCTCGTTCTGTTACTTGCAACCCTCTTCTCACTAACACGTGAACTGTGACATTGTACGGTCACACTTTTCGCGGGCACGACAGCTCCGAGAGTGTTCAACTCCCGTTGCCATCAAGGTCCGCACCCCCCACTGCCGTGCCCCTCGCGCGGCTGCCGACCGGCCTGGAGGCCATCGCTATGCGCAGACCCCCCACAGTGAAGAAACTCGCCCAACTGCTGATATCCACCGTGGCCGCCGTCGGCCTGGGGCTGACCATGCTCGCCCCCAACGGCGAGGCGGCACCGGCCGACGCCGGGGCACCCAAGCCCGCACCGAGGTCGGCCCCCGCCCCACAGCCCGCCTCCGCCACCGTGCTCGCCGCCGATCTCGCCCCCGGACACGCCGCCACCCCCTCGCGATCGGCCACGAAGCCCGCGAACTCCGCGCTGCGCCCTCCGCTCCCCGCGGCCCAGAACGCCGCAGAACGCAAGAAGGCCCGCTCCGCGGCGAAGGCCGTGGCGGACTGTAACGTCAGCGACTTCACCTCGAAGACCGGCACCGAACTGGTCGAGCAGATCAAGCAGTCGGAAACCACCTGCATCAACACGCTGTTCAACGTGTCCGGTGAGGACTCCAAGGCCCTCTTCCGTGAGGAACAGATGGTCACGGTGGCGAACGCGTTCAAGGATGTCGCGACCAACTACCCTGGGGACAACAGCACTTCCGCAGCCCAGGTAGTGCTGTACCTGCGGGCCGGCTACTACATCCAGTACAACCAGCCGGAGAACGTCGGCGAATACGGCCCGGTGCTGAAGAGCGCCATTCAGGGCGCCCTGGACGGCTTCTTCGGCTCGTCCCACGCCTTCGATGTCACCGAGGCCAACGGAGAGACCCTGGCCGAGACGGTCATCCTGATCGACAGCTCCGAAGAGAACGCCCGGTTCCTCAACGTGGTCAAGCGTCTACAGAAGGACTACAACTCGTCGTACGACCAGTTCTACGGAATGCTCGCGGCGGTCAACAACACCTACACCGTGCTGTTCCGCGGCCACCAGCTGCCGGAATTCGTGGAAGCCGTGAAGGCCGACCCGAGCGTCCTCACCGGACTGCGTGACTTCGCCGTCGCCCACGACGATCTGCTCGGCACCGACAAGTCCTACCTGGCCAGCAACGCCGGACGGGAACTCAGCCGCTTCCTGCAACACGCCGAACTCAAGGACACCGTCAAGCCGTTGGTCAAGGAGCTGCTCGGCCGCAGCGAGATCACTGGGCGCACCGCCCCGCTCTGGGTCGGTCTCGCCGAGATGACGGATGAGTTCGACAAGGCGAACTGCGCCGAGTACGACACCTGTGACCTCCAGAACCGCGTGCGCGACGCGGTACTGACGATCAAGCACGAATGCGGTCCGAGCGCGAAGATCCTCGCGCAGGAGCTGACCGCGTCCGAACTCTCGGCCACGTGCGACAGCATCCTCAAGCAGGACCCGGTCTTCCACGGCATCGTCAAGGACAACGGCCCGGTCAAGGACGACAAGAACACCAACATCGAGATCGTCGCCTTCAACTCCAGCACCGACTACAAGACCTACGCCGGTGTCGTCTTCGGTATCGACACCAACAACGGCGGCATGTACCTGGAGGGCGACCCGGCCGCTGAGGGCAACCAGCCGCGCTTCATCGCCTACGAGCAGCCGGCCCAGGACGGCGCCTTCCAGATCTGGAACCTCAACCACGAGTACACCCACTACCTCGACGGTCGCTTCGACATGCACGGCGACTTCGCAGCCGGGCAGACCACTCCGACCGTGATGTGGGTCGAGGGCTTCGCCGAGTACGTCTCCTACTCGTACCGCGGCATCACCTACGACCGGGCGATCGAGGAGGCGGGCAAGGGCACGTACCAGCTGAGCCAGCTCTTCGAGACCACCTACGACAACGCCGACACCACCCGTATCTACCAGTGGGGCTACCTGGGCGTCCGGTACATGCTCCAGTCACACCCTGAGGATGTGGCCACCCTGCTCGGCCACTACCGCGCAGGCGAGTACGACGCCGCCCACAGCCTGCTCCGCGACACCATCGGTACCAGGTACGACGCCGACTTCACCGACTGGCTGAGCAAGTGCGCCGGCGGTGACTGCGGCCAACTGCCGACCCGGAGTGCACGGTGACCGACGCCTCGGTCACCGGCAAGAACTGAGCCAAGCGAACACCGAGCCATGAGAACCCGGTGTCCCGCGCACCGTGCGCGCGGGACACCGCGACGGTGGTCACGGTGCCGTAGAAGACGTACGCCCTCTTGTCGAAGCGGGTGGCTACGGCACGGGAGCTCGTGAGCGCGTTGATCGTTCGTTCGGCTTCATTGCGGCGCTTGCAGATCGTCTTGTCGAAGCCGGTGGGCTCACCGCCCGCGCTACCGCGGCGCCGGCGATTGGCGCCTGGTCCTTGCATTCGGGAGTGGTGTTCTTGATCTGCCGACGCTCAGGTATCGGCGGTTCCGGCGAGATGAGGCCGCCACCACCTGCGCGGCCTTCCTCACCCGCGCAACCGCCTGGTTCGCCCGGCAAGGCATCACCGTCGAACGCGTGCTGACTGACAACGCCTGGGCCTACACCAAGAACTCCTGGCGTCAGACCTGCCGCCACCTGGGCATCAGGCCCCGCTGGCCACGGGCCTGGCGGCCACAGACCAACGGCCGCTCATCTTCTCTACCGCGCTGCGTGCACTGGGTGTCACCTTTACGATGTCGAGAGCTTCGTGGGCAGCGTTGGGTTGGAGGACGCTGAGGAAGTCCTTGAAGCTGCCGCTTCCATAGCGTTCGACGAGTTTTTTGTAGTCGCTGGGCAGTTGAGTGCCCAGCGCGTTTTCGACCGCGGTCCATTCGATGGGTGATGGGCTCGGATCCGGTGAAGGGCAGAGCTGCTGGAGGCGGTTGAGTTCGTTCATCAGGGCTCCTGTAGCCAGGCAGGGTTTTCCAACTTCACATTCTGGAATATCGGACCGCCGCGTCAGGTTCGTCAGGCGCCCCGGGATGGTGGTAGGGATAGCCCGAGGGCGGATACGCCAGCTGACCGGGCTGGAGACGAGTGCGGTCGTCCGTAGCGTCAGCGACATGAATTCCGCATACCCAGAACGCAATCCACGTTCCGTGTTCCGTTGGCTGAGCGCCGGGATGGTCCTGGCCGGCCTGGCCGGCCTGGCCGCTACGACGGTGACGGCCGGAGTCGACTCGGCGGCGGTGCCCCGAAGCGATCGCGGACGGTTGGTGTCCGCTCAGCAGGTGAGCACGCTGCCCACGAAGCAGGATGTTGCTGCGGCCTTGGGCGCCACCGGATTCGACGCGAGTACGGCGCGGTTCGGGGTGGCAGCCTACCGGTTGGTGTACCGCACCGTGGACCCCGCAGGTCGGCCGACCACCGCCAGCGGACTGCTGGTGCTGCCCCGCAGCCGCGAACACCATTTACGGACGGTGTCGTTCGCCCATGGCACTGCCAGCTACCGGCCCGACGCCCCGTCCTCCATGGACAAGGTCGGGTTCGTGTCCTCGCCCGCCATCACGTACGCGTCCGCCGGGTTCGCCGCTGTCGCCCCGGACTACCTCGGTCTCGGCACCGGTCCGGGACTCCACCCCTGGATGGATCTGCCGTCTGAGACGACCGCCTCGTTGGACATGCTGCGGGCAGCCCGTGCCTTTGTTCCGCGTATGGGCCGGGCGCTGGGGCATGATGTGCTGGTCACGGGGTTCTCCCAGGGCGCCTCGGCGGCGATGGGACTCGCGCAGTCACTTCAGGCCGGTGACGATCGATGGTTCCGACTCCAAGCCGTCGCGCCGGTCAGTGGGGCGTACGACTTCCGGAATGCTGAGCTGCCGGCACTGCTCAACGGCTCTCTCGACCCGAAGGCAAGTGTGCTGTATGCGGCGTATTTTCTCGTCGCATGGAACCGGCTGCACCATGTGTATGACTCGCCGACCGAGGTCTTCCAGGCGCCGTACGACGGCACGGTTGAGGCACTGTTCGACGGTTCGCACACCGGCCGACAGCTCTTCGCCGGGACGCCGAACACCATCAACGCACTGCTCACCCCGCGCGGCTTCGACATGCTGCGCCACCCGACCGGCCGACTGGCCGCGGCGCTGCGGGTGGCTGACGGCATCTGCGCCTGGACACCACGCGTCCCGGTCCGCCTGTACGCGGCCCGTGCGGACGAGCAGGCGGCCAATGCCAACACCGACCATTGCGAGGCCGCGTTGCAATCGCACGGCGTGAGTGCGGCGGTCGTTGATCTCGGTACCCCGGAGTTCGAGGGTTCCAGGCACCTCGGCTCCAACGTCGCGGGCACGGCGGCAATCGTCCGCTGGTTCAGTCAATTGCGCTGAGCGCCCGTCGGATGGCGCCGGCCCGCCCTCGCTCGCGGGGCGGGCCAGCGTTGGCCAACCGGAAGCCCGCCATCGTGGAACGCTCAACACCGGCACCCGTTGCGCCGCGCCGCTGACCCCGGCGGATCGGCCTAAGGGCTGTCCCGTAATCCCTGGTGGATCAGCGCACGGCGTCAGATGCGGTGCATCGCAAGGCGGAGGGACGTCCGGATACTGGGCGTATCCGGACGTTCCGACAACGCGGCGAGGTGCCGTAGCTGTCGTCGTGCGCCCGCCAGGGATTGCGGGACAGCCCTTAGGCGTGGAGATCTTCGCCACGGCCGCCTCACTGCCGAGCGACCACTCGGGGCGTGCCTGGGCCGTTGGTGTGCTGAAGCACGGTGTCGACCCGTCCTCGTCCCCGAATGATTGGCCGTCTTCCTTCTGTGCCTGCCTGATCCGCCGTGCCCATGATGCTCACCGCTTCCGAGCGTCACCGGCAGAAGAAGAAGGCCTACGGCAACAAGACACC
Source organism: Streptomyces sp. MCA2 (assembly GCF_023544705.1). Classification (NCBI taxonomy): domain Bacteria; kingdom Bacillati; phylum Actinomycetota; class Actinomycetes; order Kitasatosporales; family Streptomycetaceae; genus Streptomyces; species Streptomyces sp. MCA2. Next base: position 188,477 of record NZ_JAMJFM010000008.1, on the reverse strand, counting down.
TCACCGGGCCCGGATCCGCGCCCACGTCGTGCTCCACGCGGCACGGGGTCGCTCCTACGTACGCGTAGCCCGCGATACGGGCCTGCACCTGGACACCGTGCGGACCTGACGTGGCCGCTTTGCCGGCAGGGACTACCCGGGTTGGCCGACCGCAAGCGCCCCGGTCGCCCGCCGGTGTTCACCGCGTTGCAGACCGCCCAGGTCAAGGCGCTCGCCTGCCAGCTGCCCGCCAGGCGCGGCTACGGAAGGGGCTCAAGGCTCGGCTTGCAGGGCACACTCCCCTGCTCTCGGCAATCTTTCTCATTCGAGGCGAAATCGCTCAGCTTCGATATCGTTTTGGCGAGCGACATCGAGGATTCCCTGCACGGCAGCGGCAAGGGAGCGTTCGAGGGTTTGAAGGTGCGGAATTCGCTGCTCGATATCGACAGCCGAGGTCACTTCCTCCCACGCGTGGCGGTAATCGTCTTCCAGCCCCAAGATGACCTCGACGATTTCTGCGCGCTGATCGAGGGACAGACCGACGGGCCCTTGCATGCCCATGCTGAGTTGAGCTCTGGCTGAGATCACGTCACCAACCAGTCGGATATGCGCCACTCCAACTATCTTACTCAAAAGAATCTCTGCAAGAACTGCGTCATGGTGTTCTTCATGTTCATTCATCATGCTTCCCCTAACCCATCATTTTCTTGAGTGTGATCATTCCTCGCGCCCCTGCTGGTATGTCCACTCCACCTGCTCTCAATATGTCGACGCAGTATGTGACGCAACTGTTATGGATTCCATCATAGTTGCCTAGGTCGGCATTGATCGAACGCAGTTGCGCCTCAACGGCTGCGTTCACGTCAGGCACATCGAAGGTCCGCTCTATCACGTTCGGGCCAAGACGCTGGGCGCCTGCTCCCGTCGTGGGATACCCGTTCGGGCTCCCGGTTCCATCCCAGCCATTGATGATCTGTTCGGTCTCCATGTACCTGCCGTTGCCTTCTACTCGGATGGTGGCGTGTTCATTGTCAACATCCCAGCGCACAGTCGCCCGACCGGAGCCATCGGGTTGGGACTCCGGACCGTTGCTGTATGGCGCCAGACCGAGGGGGTCTGACCAGGTATGGGGATTGCGGACGTAGGTAGCGGGGTTGGGGGCCGGGGCGAGACCGAGGGGATCGGGAGTGGCGTAGCGGGCGGTTAGTGGGTCGTAGGTGCGGAAGTAGTTGTGGTGGAGTTGAGTTTCGGGATCGAAGTATTGGCCGGGGAAGCGGAGGGGGGTTTGGACCGTGGAGCCTGCCGACCAGCTGGTGCTGCCCCAGAGAGTGGCGCGGGTGCTGGCAGCGATGTAGCCAGTCTCGTCGAGGAGTTCGGTCGGGGTGCCGACGAGGTCGGTGACGATGGAGAAGAAACGCTGGTCGACTTCGTCCTGTGGGGCGTGGACTGCGGTGGTTCGTTCGCGCTGCGTCAAGGGCACACGGCCCTGGTGGTCCCAGGTGATGCTTATCTGCGTGGTTTGGCCGTGGACAAGGGTGGTCTGCTCACAGAGCGTGTCGCCGTCCCAGGTGAAGTCCACCTGCTCAGCAATGTGTTGTAGTTCCCCAGTCAGGCGCTGCTTGGCGGTGCGCCGACCGAGGGGGTCGTAGGTGTAGCGCCAGGTGGTGCCGTCCGGGGTGGTGCAGGTGACCAGGCGGTCTTCGGCGTCCCAGGTGTAGCGCCAGGTGTCAGGCTTGCGTGACAGTCTGGTCTTCTGGCGCAGGGTGGTGCGGCCGGCGTGGTCGTATTCGTAGCGGATGGTTCCCGCACGGTTCACCCGGGTGCCGGTGTAGCTGCGCTCGCCCCGTGCTTCGGGGGCCGGGTGCTGGTCGGGCCAGGTGGCGTGGGTCTGGTTTCCGGCCGCATCGTAGGCGTAAGTCTCGCTCCAGTTGTGGGCGGAGACCGTGGTGACCCGACCGGTGGGGTCGAGTTCGAAGCGGCGAGGGCCGTTGAGGTGGTCGTCAATGCCAGTGAGATGGCCGTCCGCGCGGTAGGTGTACGCACGGTGCTGGATGGTTTCAGCGGCTGCGGTGACATGCTGGTCAGCGAGACGGCCGCGGGCATCGAATTGGTTGGTGTAGGTGATGTGGCCGAGGGTGCGGGAGAGTTCCTGGCCGAGCGCGTCGTGCGTGAAGGCCAGGGTGCGGCCGGAGACGTCGAGTCCGGTGGTGCGTCCTGCCGCGTCGTAGGTCCATTGACTCACCGCGCCGGTGGGAGTGGTGCGGGAGATGCGACGCCCCAGGGCGTCGCGGGTGAATGTGGTGGTACGGCCGTTCACCGTCTCGGTGACGACCTGCCCCAGTTCGTCACGTGTGTAGGCGATCTCACTGTCGGGAGCGGTGATCCGGGTCAGATGCCCGGCGGCGTCATAGGCAAAGGCAGTGAGATCGCCCTCGACGTCCTTGATGACTCTGCGGCCCAGCACGTCGTGAGTGAAGCGGATCGTGTGGCCGAGCGCCGTGGTGCGGGAGGTGAGCCGGCCCACCGCATCATGCGTGTAGGTCTGGGTGCGGTTGTCGAAGTCCGTCTCGGAGATCAGACGGCCGGCCTCGTCGTACTCGTAGCGCCAGGTCAGGCCCTGCGGGTTGATGACCTTCATGAGTTTGAGTTCGGTGTCATGGATGAACTCGTGACGTGCACCGTCCGGGCCGGTTCGTGCCGTCAGTTGGTCGAAGTGACCGTATTCGAAGCTGGTGACCTGCCCCATGGCGCCGGTGTGGGCGATGCAGTTGCCTTCGCCGTCGTAGGACCAGGATTCCCGGGTGGCGTCCGGGTTCAGTCGGCTCGCGAGGAACCCTTCGGCGGTCCATCGGTGCAGGGTGGTGTTGCCCAGGGGATCCCTGACGGAAGTGGTGCGGCCGAACTCGTCCCGGCACAAGACCGTGACGGCGCCGAGCGGGTCCGTGACGGCAAGGGGGAGGCCGGCCGCGTCGCACTCGATTCGGGTGGTGCTTCCCAGCGAGTCGGTGATCGAGGTGAGGTGACCGAGTTGGTCGTGGGTGAAGCGGGTGGTACGGCCGGCGGAGTCGGTGACCGCTGTCCGATTGCCCTTGGCGTCGTACTCCTGGCGGACGGTCCTGCCGTCCGGGCCGGTGACCGTCGCCGGAAGGCCGAGCTCGGTGTAGGTGGCGGTGCTGGCAGAGCCGTCCGGGCGGACGACGGAAACGAGGCGCCCGTACTCGTCGTACGTGAGCTGCGTGGTGGCGCCCAGCGGGTCGGTGATCTGAAGAGGACGGTCGTGTGCATCGTAGGTGGTGCGGGTGGTGTTGCCGAGGGGGTCGGTGATCGCCACGACCTGGAGCCGGTCGTTGATGAGGTAGCGGGTACTCGCGCCCTCACCGTTGATGTGCGTCGTGGTGCGATCGCCGGTCTCCGCACGTACCTCGCCGTATGTGAACCGGTTCGCCAAGTGCCACTCGGCGCCGGACTGGGTGATGCACCGGTGGCGGTGGTCGTAGGTGTATTCGTAGCGGGAGTCGTTGGAGTCGATCCAGGCGGTCATCCGGTGCTCGGTGTCGTACTCGAACCGTGTCACCGCACCGGTGGAGTTGGTGACGGTGGTGAGGTTGCCGGCCTCGTCGTGCGCGTAGGACCTGATCAGCTGGTCCGTGCCGTCCTCGCCGGCGCCCGCCAGATACAGAGAGCTGAGACGTCCGCCTTCGTCACAGGTCAGCTTCAGCTCGTAGCCTGCGCTGTGCCGGATCGCGTAGGGGATTCCGGTCTCGTCCGCGTAGTCGAAGATGATCCGGTGCCCGTTGCGGTCCGTGATCTCATCGGGCAGAGCGATCCCGGGAGCGTGCAGGGCGTCGCTGAAGTAGCGGGTAAGTCCGGTGTCCGGGTCATGAACGGCCCAGTCACCCTGAAGCGTGCGCATCAGGGGCCAGCGCGGGCCCCTCTTCGGCAAGACCCGCTCACCGGCCTCGGGAATGGCGTAGCGCAGCAGCATCCCGGTCTCGGTAACGAACACGATCTCCGTGGCGTCGATTTCCAGGTGCTGGTCGACGGTGGATGACCAGGACGGGCCGATGTGGCGTCCGATGCGGGTCGATGACTCGTACCTACGGGTGAAGACCAGCGGCAGTGCACCGGGCAGGGTGATGTCCGTCTGGGACAGGAAAACCTTGCCCGTGGCCAGGTCGACCGGGTCGGTGCCGTCCGTGCACTTGCCGTCATCCTTGCGGGTCTTGTCGTGAGGGTGGTCGGCGTCCGCCTGCTTTGACGCCTCGCTCTTCGAGGGCCCCTTGGACTGGGGGCCTTTCGGCTTCGGTGACGCGCCGCCGCCACTGCCGCCGGTCCCTGAACTGCCGCCGTTGGGTGGCTTGGGGTCTTTCCTGCCCTCCTTGCCGAGGCTGTTGAAGTGGTCGGCCAGGCTCTTGTCGTTTTCGTGATGGTTCTTGGCCATCTGCTTGACGCCACGAGTCATGTTGTCGTCGAGGTGCTTGGCGGTCTTCTTGACGCCGTCCTCGATGCCCTCGATGACCTTGTCCAGCATCGCGTTGGCGGCGTCGGCGATGGCGTCCTTGCCCCGGGTACGCCCGTGATGGCTCTTGGCCCGCCCGATCTTGCCGCCGGCCTTGTTACGGAACGTGCCGCCCGCGCTCTGCAGACCGGTAACGACCCTGTCGTGCTCGTCCTTGTCGAAGCTGAATCCGCCGCTGCCACCGGAACTGCTGCTGCCTCCTCCACCGCCGCTGCCGGATCCTCCGAGCCCTCCCCCGCCACCGCCGCGGCGGCCACCGGCGCTGAGGAGCTCCATGGGGTTATCGGCAGCCGATTTCGCGGAATCCTTGGTGTCCTGTACCCCCTGGCCGAAGCCATCCTTGCCCGCCTGCGCGGTCCGGCCCAGGTCCACGCCCTCCTGCACGCCGAGGGCGTTGGCGCCGAGCTGGACGACCAAGTCCCCTACCATCGCGCCGAGCGCTTCCTCGACAGGAGTGAGCGCCATACTGATGACCTGCTCGGCGACGGCCTGGCAAACCTCTTTGAACAGGCGTTTGACGATCACGCGGGTGGCCTGCGTAGCGGCCAGCGCACCGACCTCGGACAGGCCGAGGGTGAAGGGGGCTGCGGCCTGAGCAGCGACCACTTCCGCTGCAAGGATGCCGAGTTGAACAAGTGCACCGATCTTGGCGCCCTCAATCAGGATGGCGACGCCGTCCATAGCCGTGGCCGCCATACGTCCACAGTCGGCAAGGCCCTTGAGGTGCTTGCCGTTGATCTTCCCCCAGTGTGCGTTCAGCGCATCCACAGCCAGGGAACCACCCGAAGAGCCCACCAAGCCCTGGATCGCGGTGTGGGCCTCGTTCGCACCTTCGTCGATGTCCTCGGCGAACTCCCGCATGGCCGTCGCCATTTCGCGATAGTCGTCCTCATCCACATTCGGCCACGACACACCGATGATGTCGAGAACCTCATCCGCCCACCCCGGCAGCACAACACCCACGCGAAACCCGCCCCCGTAAAGAACCTGTCAGATGATCACACGCTCTCGCCTGGGCAGACGGTTCCTCAAGGCAGGAATGGGCCTGCCGTGAGCAACCGTCCCGCCCGTCGGGCGGTTCAGCCGGAGACATCGTTTGGAACAGTTCAAGCATCACCGGCCGACCGAGTTCCGCGGCCGCGAGTGTCACAGGCTGAACCGGCTCAACGGATCGGTGCACCGTTCTTATGCTGTTGCGCAGGCCTTCGTCGTCCCCGATCAATGGTGTCGGACCCATCGGCACCGCAGATAGCAGCGACGGACATGTACGCGCCGGGGACCTGGGTCAGCGAGTCCTGCATGGATGACATGACGGTGGGCCAATGGCTGGCCGATCTCTGCAAGACCGGAGCCTTGTCGGTGACGAAGAGCCCGCAACCGCCGCCGCAACGCTCTGGGTTCTGTCCGGCGGACCATGGCGTCATAGGCTCCGGACCATGCACCCGTGGCACTGTGGACCCGGCCCGCTGGATGTGGCATCCGCAAGGCCGTCGACGGCCCTGAACTGCCCGCGTGCCGGCTGCTGGCCGAATGGCCCGCCACCGAGTCGGAGCCGGTGCAGAGCTGGCTTTCCAACCTGCCCGACAACACCCCGCTCACCATGCTCGTGCGGCCGGCCAAGCTCCGCCGACGGATCGAGCACGACTACTGCGAGGTTCAACAGGCCCTGGGCCCCTCCCATTTCGAGGGCCTCACCTGGAGCGACTGGCATCACCACGTCACCCTCGTCTCCGCCGCCCACGCCTTCGGCACACTCCATTGCCTGGCCCGGACCCAAGAGACACAGCGCCGGCCTGACTCTCTACCAGGTCGTCTGCGAGATGCAGTTGCTCCTGGCTGTCTGGACCGGGGCCTGCGCGCCACCTGTCACCGCGGCATACTCACGGCGATATCCACCTGGCAGGTCCGCCCCTCGGCACGTTGACAGGCGTCTGTCGACATGTTGCTATGAGGCGCTGCTCAGCCGGATCTGCGTCGCGTCGCATGCCGCTCGGGCACCGGATCGACCGCCACTTTTGACCGGGGGCGGCGCCCCCGAACTCAGAGCGAGGACCCATGCCACAGCGCGCCGCGACCATCGTCGGCGGCGGGATCGGCGGGCTCGCTGCGGCCATCGCCCTGCACCGCCGGGGCTGGCGCGTCGAGGTGCTGGAACGGTCCCGGGAGTTCACTGAGATCGGCGCCGGCATCTCCCTGTGGCCGAACGCGCTGCACGCACTTGAGGTGCTCGGCCTGGCCGACGCCGTCCGGGCACTCGGCGCCGTCGAGGCCACAGGCGGCGTACGCGACCGCCGGGGCCGCTGGCTGTCCCGTACGGACAACGCGGAGCTGACGCGCCGCTTCGGCCATCCCCTGGTGGTCCTGCACCGCGCGGACCTGTTGCGAGCGCTCACCGAGGCGCTGCCCGCCGACAGCCTGCGGTCGGGCAGCGAGGTGTCCGCGGTCCGCGACGACGGTCACCGTCTGGTCGTCGTTCACCGTAAGGGCGAGTCCCGGGCCGACCTCGTGGTCGGCGCCGACGGGCTGCGCAGTGCGGTCCGCCGCGCCCTGTGGTCCGACACGGACGGCCCCCGGTACGCCGGTTACACCGCCTGGCGCATGGTCACCGAACCACTTGCCGAGCCGCCCTCCGAGGGCGCCGCGACCTGGGGCCGCGGGGAGAGGTTCGGCTACACGGCGCTGCCGGGCAGGCGGATGTACTGCTTCGCGACCGCGTCGCTGCCGGCGGGAGCAGCCTCAGGATCGTCCGAGTACGCCGAACTGCTGCGCCGGTTCGGGTCCTGGCCGGATCCCATCCCCGCCCTGCTGGCCGCCGTCCCCGCCGACGCGGTGCTGAGACACGACCTGTACGACCTGCCGCCGCTGCCCTCCTTCATCCGCGGCCGGGTCGCGCTGCTGGGCGACGCGGCCCATGCCATGACCCCTAATCTGGGCCAGGGCGCGTGCCAGGCGCTCGAGGACGCGGTCACCCTCGCCCACTGCCTCGACGGCCGGCCGGACGTTGCCGCCGCGCTCCGCTCGTACGACCTGCTGCGCCGCCCGCGGACCCAGGCCATCACGCGCCGCTCCGCCCGGCTCGGCGCAGTCGGCCAGCTGTCGTGGCCGCCCGCGGTGCTGCTGCGCGACACGATCGCCCGGCTGACGCCGACGCGGGCGACGCTGCGTTCCATGACGCCGGTGCTCGACTGGACTGCGCCAGGTGACCTGGCGACCGCGACGGAGAACGAGAGACACTGATGCCGGACTGGACGTATCAACCGCTGCGCGGCTTGGCCGCTGCCGTCCTCGGCCGGCGCCGTTCGCAGCGCACCGCGCTGCGGCTGTTGGCCTCGGTCGGCTCCCGTCCCGCCGGCGCGCGGCTGATCGCCCGGGGGTTCGGCCACCGCCATCCGCCCGAGCGGCTCGCCGGCGAGATCGCCGGCGTGCCCGTCACCGTCCGCCTCGGCATATCCGTCCCGCCCTCGCTCGCCCGCGACGCGGTACACGCCATGCACCCGCTCGGGGCCGGTGTCGTCGAGGTGGCGCCCGTCTCGGCAGCCGACGTGGAGACCGTACGCGAGGCCGCTGCCGACCGCTCGATTCCGCTCGTTGTCGGCACCAGCGACCCGGAGGCCGAGGCCGCCCTCACACCCCATGTCGACGGGTTCACCGACAGCGAGGAACCGCGCATAGTCCATGTCACCGACCCGTCGGTCATCGCCGCTGCCGCCGTGATCGAGGAGCCAAGCGCCGTCGTGCTCGCCCGGCCCGGGGTGCTCGTCGCGGCCGGACCCGGTTGGTTCGCACGGGTCACCGAGGCAGCTACACCCACCGCGCCCGCTCCGCTGCTACGGGACATCGGCCGCGATCCCCGCCGCTGGCCGGCCTGGTGGTGGGCGCTGCTTGTCGGGCTCGGTATGACGGGCGCCGGACTCGGCGCTGCGGCGATCACGCTCGGACCGGTGCTGCTCTGGTACGACCGTGACTACCTCGGCATGACGCTGCACGAACTGCACGCCGCCAACCATCACCTCGTGCACTTCCTCCAGCACGACCGGATCACCATGGCCGGCACGATGGTAGCGATCGGCGCCCTCTACACCGGCCTTGCCGTGGGCGGGATCAGACGCGGCTGGCCCTGGGCCCGTGAGGTGTATCTGCTCTCGGGGGCGATCGGCTTCCCCACCTTGCTCTACTTCCTGGCCACCGGCTTCGTGGAACCCCTGCACACGGCCACCGCCATCGTGCTGTTCCCGATGTTCGTGGCCGCGGTCCGTCGGACCCCGCACGCACCGCGATGGCGCCTGGCGCCGGAGGGGCCTGAGCCCGAGCGCCGACGGGCGCTGGTCGGCCAACTGCTGCTGATCGTCACGGGAGCGGGGCTGTTCGTCGGCGGAGCAGTGATCTCGGTGGTCGGTCTGACCGGTGTCTTCGTGCCGACCGACCTGACGTTCCTGGGCACCAGCACGCAGACGCTGGAAGCCGTGAGCCCTCGGCTGGTGCCGTTCGTCGCCCACGACCGCGCGGGGTTCGGCGGCGCCCTGATGGCCTCCGCGGTGGCGATCGTCCTGCTCAGCGCGTGGGGCTGGCGGCGGGGTGAAGCCTGGGTGTTCTGGACCCTGTCCGTGGCGGCGGCCGCCGGCTTCCTGCCGGCTGTCGTAGTGCACGGCGCGATCCACTACCTGGACTTCATCCACCTCGCGCCGGTCTACTTCGGCATCGCCATGACCGGCACCGGCCTACTGCTTGCGCGTCCGTACCTCTGCGCCAGAGCGTCGGCGGGGCCGAGAGACTGACCGGCCGTCCGTCACGGCAGGCGCTTCGCTACCGTTCCAACAGACTGGCATCTGTAGGTGGTTGGCCTTCTGGGCCCCGGCGGAGGGCCGCGGGTTTCTCCACAGGCAGGCCACGCCTACACCAATCTCCCGAGGAGGTGACGGTGAAGGCTCGTCCTCGCACGGCGAGGTCCGACGTACCGCCGTCGTCCGCCCACGCGGTCAAGACGGATTCCACTCCGCCCCCGAAGGCCGACGCGGCGCAGACCTGGAAGCGGTTACCGGTCGTCGCCGTACTGACCTGCGCCTTGTCGCTGAGGGAGAGATCGGTGGCGGGACGCATCTTCACCATGACGGTGGCGACGGTATCGAAGGTGGTCGCGCTCTTCTCCGCCCAGGCGAGCAGGAAGCGCCTACCCGGCAGCGGTGGCTGCCGGGGCTGGGCCCGCACCACCGTGCGGGCCCGCCTTCTGCTTCAGTTGTTGCAGGTGGTGAAGTCCGGGCTGGTCTGGGCCAGATAGATGCTGGAGCGGCCCTGGTCGTCGCTCTGTAGGGGAACCGTGACGGTGTCCCTCGCCTTCCAGGGGAAGCCGTTCGCATCGAAGGTCCACTCACCGGTCACCTTCGTCGCCAGCTCCGACAGTGCCACCCATCCGTAGTGGTGCGTCGGCACGGTGATCATCAGGCTGTTGCCGAGGTCCTTGCGCAGGTCGTAGGTGACCTGGCCGGAGATGGTGAGGCTGACGCTGGTCTGGACTGGGCTCGCGGCTCCCGTGCCGATGCCCGACTCGAAGGACACGCCCAGCTGGCTCGACCAGCCGGTGGAAGTGTTCAGCGAGAACGTCCACGGCACCGGCGCCTCGGTGCCGTTGTACCAGACGGGAGAGATGCACTGCTTTGGCAGCGGCTCGGCCGGGGCCTGGGAACCCTTCGTCCACGAGCAGGTCGTTGCGTCCTTCTGGCAACGCTTCGACGCATAGTCCACGGCGGCCTTCAACGCGGCGCCGGTTGCCGACGAGGGGATCTTCCACTGCTGCGCCTTGCTGCCGTTGCAGCCGTAGCTCTGGGTCCACGCGTCGTCGTACTGGGCGGCCAGGACAACGTCGATGCACTTGTTGTCACCAGCGTTGCGGACCATGAACGTGTCACTGGTGCCGCTCACGGGCTGGAAGTACCAGCGAAGGCCGGACGATCCGGAACAGGAACGCTGCTTGAGCGGGGAGCCGGCTTCGATGCACTTGCCGGTGGCGTCGTTGACGAGGGTGAACGACCCGTCCGCCTGTGGGCCGGCGGTCCACTTCTGGTGGTAGCCCGGCGCGGAGTTGGTGACAATGAAGACACCGTCTCCGGTGTTGCCGTTCTGCACGTCCAGGTTCCGGCCGCCGTTGGCCGACGAGAACGTCAGGCCGCTCAGGCCCGAGCCGTCGTCGGCCCAGGCCGTGCCGGCCTGGGTGGCCAGGCCAAAGGTGACGGCGAGCACGGCTATGAGGACGGCGAACGTTCTGTGTAAGCCGCTGCGTCTGGGCGGTTTCATGCCAGAACAACCCCCTTATCCGATCGAGGTGTTGGTGGTGTAGTCCACCTTGTTCATCACACTATCGCTGCCTATGCTCCAGCGGCAGTGCTCTGCCCGGCCGGCCGATACCGCAACGCGTCCTCGCTCAGGGCTTTGCTCAGGCCAAGCCCGGTAGTCCGGGAATCGGGACGGATCGTGAAGGGGCATGGGCCGCCGCGAAGTCCTCGCCGGCCGCCGGGTTCACTGGGTTCGCTCGGCCTTTCTCTCCTGAGACGTCGTTTCATTTGGTGAGGCGGCGGTGGCAGATGAGGACCGCGGCTATGCCGACGAAGGCGAGGCAGTGTTCTGCCAGGAGTCTTCCCTACAGTCTCCGGCTGTTGCCGCCTCGGGCCAGCGAAAACGCCGTATCCGGGAATCGGTGCCCGGTGATGGATTACCTCTCAAGTAATCGACAGCCGTGATGCCGGGTGTGAGCATCAGGAGGCCTCCAGGCGACACCATCCGATGCTGCGGATGGTGCGTCGGATGCCCGACCCGGTTTCCTTCAGGAAAGGGAAGTGCCTTGACCAAGATCGCCGATTTCGTGGACCGGTACACCGCGGTGTGGAACGAGGTGGATGCCGACCGCCGTCAGAAGGCCGTCGGAGAGCTCTGGGCGGGCGATGGCCACTACGCCAACATGACCGATGAGTATCGCGGCCACAGCCAGATCCACGAGGCCATTCATGAGGCGTACGAGGACTTCGTCCAGAAGGGGTTCGCCTTCACGATCCACAACTATCAGGTGAACCACAACTCTGTGCGCATCACCTGGCACATGGTGCCCGCTGGCGGCGGTGATGTCGCGGCCGTCGGCACGGAGTTCATCGTCCTCGGCCCGGACGGCCTCATCCAGAGCGACTACCAGTTCATGGACGTGGACCCGACCCAGTAAGACGTCGTTTCATTGGCTGAGGCGGCGGTGACAGATGAGGACCGCGGCTATGCCGACGAAGGCGGCGAGGAAGTGTTCTGCCTTGCGTTCGTAGCCGCGGTGCAGACGTCGGCAGCCGGCAAGCCAGGACACGGTCCGTGGGGCCCAGCCCGACGAGGGCATGGTGGCCTTCGGCGACCAGGGTTACGCTGCGCCGGACCTGGAAGGCGTCGTCGGCTTCGGGCTCCGGTCCTTCCGGACCCCAGCTCAAGCCATCAGCGGCTACACGCAGAAGAGGTTCCAGATGGCCAGACTCTGGACTCCATCACCCGCATGTTCGCCAAGCGCATCCGCCAGGCGCAGCGCGGATAGGCGGAGCTATACGCTCGCGGGGCGAAGGGTCCTGCGCCGACGGCGATGCGCTTCCGGGTCGCCCTAGCCGTGTCACCGCAGGTCAACGGTGGTGGAACCCGCCACCGAACCCACCCCCGTGATCACCCGGTCCGTGATCGCCCGGTCCATGGGGGCCGTCATGGTCGCCGTGGCCGTCATGGCCGTCATGGCCGCCGTCCGGGCCACCCGGCCTCCGCGAGAAGGTGACGGTGTCGCAGTAGATCACCGGCCCGGGTGTCGTGGGCGGGGTAGGGCCGTCGGGGCGGATGCCCTCGGTCTCGAGGACCATCAGGCGCAACGGCCCGTTGCGTCGTCCGGGCGGTATCGGGATCTGGCCCGTGTAGAAGGGCGTTCGGGAGGATTCCGCGTCGACGGAGGTGAGTTGGACGGTGGTGTCTTCGAGGCTCACCCAGCCGAGGTCAGCGTCGTCGACCAGGCTGTTCCGGCGTTGCAGCGTGGCGGTGATGCGCGGCGGCAGAGAGCCGGTGGGGTCCCAGGAGGGGCCGGTGAGGCTGACCGACAGCGAATCGCCGCGCGTGACCCTCAATTCGCGGTCGGGCAGGGTGCGCACCAGGTCGGTGAGGACGACCGTGGAGGAGATCTCGGCTCCGGGGATGGAATCCGGCTGGTAGCGGACCAGGGCGAGCCGGACGAAGGGCAGGCAGGCATCCCCGGTGTCCAGGTCCAGGTCGCAGAACCAGCGGCCGGTCTTGTCCTTGTCCTCATCGGAGTCCTCATCGGACTTCGGAGTGCCCGCTTCGAACTGCGGGGTGAAGCCGACGACCGTGACCGGGAGGGGGCCCGACGGCGTGGAGAGGGAGAGCTTGCCGGACTGCCGCTCCGCGTTGGTGAACATCTCCGGGGTTGGGGCGAAGACCGGCGCGGAGCGGTGGATCGGGTCGCGGCCCATCAGGGTGACGCAGGCGTCCCGTGCGGACTTCGGATCGCCTCCCGGTGGTTCGCCGAGAACGACGCCGAGCAGTTCGCCGTCTCCGGATGAGAACCAGGGGCGGTCCAGGTACACCCGGATTCCGCGACCGCGCCGTTGATGGACGATGGGACCGGGCGGCCCGCCGACGTGCTCCAGGGTGAGCGTGGGCACGCAGTACAGCAGCCGTGGGGCCATGGGAGGCTTGCTGCTCAGCACCGAGTACTCCTGCGCCGCCCCCTCTACGGTCAGCTTGTTCGCGCCAGGCGTGGCGAACTGCGGTGGGAAGTAGTCGGCGAACTTGCTGCCGGCCACGGGGTGGTAGCGCACCGTCCGGTGCTTGGTGTCGCCGAATTCATGCTTCGCGGGGTTGGGCGGGAGAGGGTGAGGCTTGTCGTCCTGATTGCCCTGGGGGTTGGCGGGGTGCGCCGCCGCGGCCGCGGCGTCCGCCTTCGCCTTGCCCTCGGCCGCCTGGGTGTTGAAGGTCAGGACGCCGTCCCGGAGGAGGGCGGGTTCGGCGCCGGGAACACCGTTCCGGCCCGCCGCCCACGCCGTCAGCAGATCGAACACCGGGACAGCCATCTCGCGGATGTGGCGGCCCTTGGGGCCGGCGTCCGTCACCTCGGTCCACTCGGCGATCAGGTCGATCCGGTCCGTAGTGCCCTCGTCCAGCGCGACGGAGCCGATGAGGTGCTCGGCGGTCGCTCCGGCGGCACGCGGGACCGTCGTCGGCGGCAGGGTCAACACCGGTGATTTCATTGGCCGTTGCACCGCATGGACGAGTGTCAGTTCCTGCCAGGGGGTGAACATCCAGTGCCGACTGGCTGCGGCCAGCGCCAGCGTGTCGTCGGTGAGTTGCGCCTCTGCCGCTCTTCTCGCCGCCGCCTCCCCCTCCGTCTCCGACGCCAGCCTCGGTACCGAGTCCTCCTGCTCCCGACACCACCCGGCCATGCCCATGACTTTCTCGTCGAAGTCGATCCTGGAGCACACCCGGACGGTCGCCACGACGCCTTTCGGCAGCGATACGGTCAGCACTCGGGACGCCTCGTCGAAGCGCGGCGGGGCAGTGCCTTCGGCCAGCCGCAGCCGCAGGGACCGGGGGCGGTGCCAGACCTCGCCGTCCCAGGAAACCGGGAAGGGCTCCCCGTCGGGCATGCCCGGCAGATCCAGGAAGACCGCGCCCGAGGACAGCGGATCGGGAAGGTAGGGCAGCTCGACCCGCTCGCCGGTGTGCAGAACGGTGTTCACCGGGTTGTCGGGGTCCGCCGACGACGACTCGATCGGCTCCACTTGAACATCCGGCTGGGACGGGGAGGTGTCGCTCAACGAGCCGCTCTCCCGGGTGGCCAGATCGTAGACCGCGTTCTGCACGGCCTGGTCCGTGGAGCCGATGGCCTCGTCCAGCAGTCCGTGCCACTCGACGCACCGCAGCGACGCCTTCGGTGCCACCACATGACGTTCGTCGGTCCCCCGGTATGGTCCGTGTCCTTCCGCGGTGACCAGGGGCGACCGGTTGAAGTCCGCGGCGTACTGCTCGGCTGTCCGGCCGGCTTCGCTGCCGGCCGCGGTACCGGTTCCCGTGCCGCTGCTCGTGCCCGTGCCGCAGTCGACGGCGAAGCCGCTCTTGAGGCCAAGGTTGGTGAGGGATTTGCAGCCGGGATCACCGTCGGCACCGCTGCCCGTGAAGCCCTGGGCGCGCTGCTCCTCGGCGTACGCGGCCTTGGTCTCGTCGCCGAAGATTCCGTCCGCGCCGTGGGGGAGCAAGTGTGCGTGTCCGTTGTCGATGAGGGCCTGCTGGACGATGCGGACGTCGTCGTTGTGCTTGCCGAATTTGACGTTGACCAGGGCGACGGTCCGCACGGTCCCCCCACCGGCCGGGGGCGGGCCGGTGCCCGGGCTGCTCCGGATCACCATCCGGAAGGCCGAGGAACCTTCCTCGACGGCGAATCTGGGCACTATGGCCGGGGCCAGGACGGGCTCGAACCTCTGGAAGAGTTGCAGTCCGGCCCCGCCGGGGAGCATCAGGGCCGCTGCGTCCTTCGGCGCGGCGGCGGATTCCGCCTTCAGGGCGGCGTCGGCCTCCTCCCTGGTAAGGCCGTTGCCTGCCAGGTCGACCGTACGCAGCCGTACGCGGTAGTGGTGGCCGAACCGCAGCCTGGGCAGCGAGCCGGGCCGTGTCTTGGCCGTGATCTCCAGCGGCAGTTGCGTCTGCGCCGTGTTGTTGAGCGGCTTCGGCAGGTTGGGAGGGCGGTGGTCCTCGACGGACCCCTCGTCGATGTCCAGTACCAGGCCCGGGCGGGGCGCGGACAGCGACCATCCGTCCCAGGTGACCAACTGCTCGGGCACGTAGAGATGGTCGGGGTTTTTGGCGTCGCTCGGCGGTGAGGCCAAATGGGCCTGGAAGAACCCTTCGTCCGACGCCGTGAGCAGGACCGGCCCGTCGCGTGGCTGCCGGTACTCCACGACGCGCTCGTGCAGTGAGAACCATCTCTGTCGTTCGTCGTCCCAGATGTCCATCCGGTGGCCGCGGATCAGGTCCTCGGCGATCAGTTCGGGGGCGGCCTCGGGCTCCTGCGCTTCGTGTGGGGCGACGGCCCCCGGAGGCTGCGGGCCCGGCTCCGCACCCCGCCCGTTCCTCTGCTGCTCGATCACGCGGGCGAAGGCGCCGTCATGCTCGACCGCCCGCGCGAACTCGTCCGTGAGGCTGTCCAGCCGCTCGCTCCTGACCAGCGAGATCCCATGAGTACGCACCGGGGAGAGTCCCGTGGCGCCCTTGGGGGGCGAGACCATCTTGCGCGCGGCGGCGTCGATGTCAGCCTGCTCGACGGCGAAATTCTTTGTCACCGCCACGAGGCCGCGGGACGGCGGCGGCAGCGGCTCCTCGTCCGTGAGGGCCTTCCCCGCGGGCACGAAGGCATGACGGTCCGGAAGGAAGACGTAACGAGTGCGAGGGGCAACATCGTGCGAACGATTCCCCAGTGCGGGCGCCCAGTTGGGGGTGACGGTCAGGATCCGTTGGCCCGAGGAGACAGGAAGCAGGTTGGCCGGCAGGACGAAGTCCAGGACGAGGCCGAGGGCCCGGAGCAACTTGGGATGGTCGCCGAGCGAGGTGAGCATCTGGTGGAAGTCGGGATCTTGCTTGGGGGGTCGCGGCCGCCGGATCGGCTCTCCGTTGGCGAGCGTTGGGGCGGGGGGCATGTTGAGCGTGTGGAAGCCCTTCAGCCCGTTCAGCTGCGGAGGCATGGCGGGCTCGCCGTCCGCGGCGACGTCGCCGGTCGCCATGGCCACATCCCTGGTGCCCGTTGCAGTGTCACTCGCTGAGCGCAGCAGCGCCCTGGTGGAGGGCGGTGTCTCGGGCGACGCCTTGGCCGCTTCCACATATCTTTCCTTGGTGAACGTGCCGACTTCGTTCGCCGAGTAGGTGTGGAATTTGTCCGGGTCGGTGTGGTCCTCGAAGACGTAGGGGTCCAGCGGCGTCTCCCTGCCGAAGAGGCTCTTCCACAGGTCGGCGTCGGGGGGCTGGCCCAGCGGCTTCAGACCGCTGAGGAAGGGCGTCGAGGATGCGGAAGTGCGGTCCCCGGTACCGAAATCGAAGGTGGCCGCTTTGACCTTCTCCGGCCAGGAAAGGAAATCGGGGAAGTGCGGTCCCAGCGTGGTGCGCGGCGTCGTCCTGTCGGATGTCACCAGTCGCGGGGCGATGAACACCGACACGCTGACCTGCGTACCGTCCTTCGAAAGACCGGCGGGGAGAACGGTCCAGTTGATGTGCTGTTCGAAGTCCATTCTCGTCTCCCCGCGGCTCAAGCGGCGAACGCCGCGCAGTACTCACGCCAGTCATGTTCTTTCGAGATGCACTGGGCGAAGGTCGGGTCGCCCGGCGCGCCGGAGAAGCTCCGCTCCAGTTCGAGCGTGACGGACTTGCTGAAGAAGGCGATCCGCACGCTGACCGTGAGCGTGCCCCGTCCGCGGACCACCGACTGGCCGTCGTGCTTTTCGTAGCTGAGTTCCAGATAGAACTCGACGGACACCGTGACGATGCCCAGCACGGTGAGGAAGCCGTTGCACCGCAGATATCCGGCCAGGGTGACGTCGCCGCCCGCGAACAGGAAGTGGATGCCCGCCATGACCGACACGCCGCCGCTCGCGACCCCCAGGTCCAGTGCTGCGCTGCCGCCGAACTCAAGGGCTCCCTCGACCTCCTTCACACCGCTGGTGTCGACCAGCATGGAGAAGTAGCCGCCGCCCCCGAACAGCGAGACCGTGACGTTGAAGGGGTGCTTCTGCTCGCAGACCGAGAAGCGGAAGGAGACCGGCTTGTTGTCGAAGGGGATCGCCACCTCCGCAGACAGAGCGAGGTTCGACAGCATGAAAACGCCGAGCGGGATGGCCGGAACCGCGAGTGTGTAACCGACACGAATACCGCTGGGCTGGATGTCCAGGAACGCGCCGGAACCGAAGACGTCGGCGGGCAAGGCGGCGCGCAGGCTGTTGAGGAACTCCAGCTCATTGCTGAACTTGAGCTCCACGCCGGAGGCCGTCACATCGGGTTTCTTTCCAGGGCCGGTGCTGAACTTCAATTCGTCGAACTCCACTCGGGCCATACCGAAGAAGTTCATCGCGAAGTGGCTCAGTTTGCCGTCCACGGTGGCCTTGTCGACGGCGTCCTTGGAACGGACGGTGCGGGCGTCCAGGATCAGCGAGGCCTTGGACACATCGATAAGGGCGTTCGGGTCCGGCTTGTTGTCGGGCGTCTTCGGCGGCTCCAATGGAGGCTTCCACACATACCGCAGTTCCTTGCCCTGGCCGTCGGCCAGGTCGCGGATGCGCAGCACGGGCGCCGGAAGTTGGCTGTTCGCGTCGTTGAGTATGGCCGCTATCTGCTCGTCGCCGAGCTGACGCAATGTGTCGAAGTTGTCCTTGACCAGGCCCTTCAGGTACTTACCGAGGTCGATGCCGAGCAGCTGGGCCCCGCCGAAGGCATTCCTGATGGTGTCGATGTCCTTCGCGCCGACGACCGCCCCACTGGCGTCCGTGTCGAAGACGTCAGGAACAACGCCTGCCCGGGTGGTGATCGTCTTCACCGCGGAATTGGGGCTGGAGAGTCCACCGGCCTGCTCGGCCCCGAAGGTGAGGCTGAGCGGCTTTTGCAGGTCCAGGTACGCGCCCGCCGGGTGTCCCTCCATGGTCTGCCGCAGATACGTATCGTTGAATACGACCTTGAGATCACCGCCGTTGGGGGTGAATTGCTCGACGGCGGGGACGCGTATCGCCGCCTCGTGCACACAGGGCCGGCCCACCACAGGGGTACCGCCCTTCGGGCCGAGCCCAAAGGTCAGGGTGCCGACTGCGTGGCTGGTACTGCCGGGGGCCTCGGGGGGCGGCTGCGCCATGGCCATCACTTGGCCGTTCATCGGGCGTCGCAGTCGGTCGCCCAGCCTTGGTTCTTGGTTCTCGTCGTACAGCTTCGCCAAACGCCCCTGTTCATTGGGCGTTCCGTCCGCCACGAACACCAGCGGCATGGTGAAACTGACCTTCCGGCCCTCGCTGTCCGTGCCGATCAGGGTGAACTCGAAGTCCTTGAGGGAGCCACGGAGAACCACCCAGAAGGCGTCGGGCTTTGTCGTGGGCGGTTGAATCAGTGGGGTGACGCGATCGGTGATGCGCAGCGTACGGAAGGGCATTTCGCGTCCCGCATGCGGGAAGCCGCTGTCTGCTCCGTACTGGACCTCCGGCTGCTTGACGACGATGTACTCCTCCTGCTGCAAGTAGGCGACGATCCCGTCGTCCGGCCGGGCAACGAACACGCGCCGGGTCTCCGTCACGTCCAGGGCTTCATGACCGGTGCACAAGCAGCCGTGATTGACGACGCGGACGTACTGGTCACGTCCCAGGCCCGTGATGTGGTCGTAGGCCACCAGGCTCGGGGCACGCCGACCGGCCAGCCCGTAGCGTGCCTTGGCCGGATCCGACAGCGGCTCCCAGGCGCCGTGCAAGTGAGCCGAGGTCCCTAGGGGCGTGACGAGGAACTGCTCCGCGTGCAGGGGCGCACTGTGGACTTCGAGGGGCCCATCTGGTCCTCCGGGCAACTCGATCCGGCTGGTGAGGGTGACGAGGTCCTCCAGGGTGGCGCCGGCGACCGGTGCACCCCCTGGCAGCGCACCCCGGTCCGTGACCGTCGCGAAGGCCCGCAGCTGAACGTCGCCGTCCCGTTCACCGTGCAACCGGGCGTGCCACAACACGGCGCGGCCGTCGGACTGTTGGGGTGGGGGGCGACCCACCCAGTCCACGGGGGCGTCGTAGGTGATCAGCAGCCGGGTGGGGAACTCGATGACACTTCTGGGGATGCCCTGGAAGACCGTCGATCCCGGCGTGTCCGGGCTCTGCGGGCCGACCGGCACCGTCATCGGCACCAGACGCGCCCAGTCGAGCAGCGCGTCCAGCGACAGGTCCAAGCCGTCGATGTTGTCCGGCACGGAGAAAGCCAGACGGGTCGAGCCGGCGGTGACTGCCTTCATGGGAGCGGTGACGGCGTTCAGATCCAGGAGGACCTCTTCCACTACGTGCTGTGCCGGCAGCCCGGCGAGGACGAACGCGGGCTGGGCCCGGTCCCGTCGCACCAGGCGGCGGCCGTCGAAGCGCAGGTTGACCAGTGCGATGTCGACGACGAGCATGTCCGCGGGCCGCACCACCCGGAACGGCCCCTCCGCGACGTCCACCTCGTGCGGCGGCGGGTGTTCCGGGGGCCGGTCGGGGCCGGGGCCAGGGTGCTGCGGACCGGGGTGCGGGCCGTGGTGCGGCGGGCCATGGTGCGGACCCCCGGGACCACCGCCGCCCCCACCGAAGCCACCGCCCCCAAAGCCCCCTCCGGAGCCTCCGCCCCCGGACCCTCCGTCGGTGGCGCGGTCACCGCGGTCACCGCCGTGGTCATCGTGCTGTCCCTCACCCTCACCGGGATGGTTGCGCAGCTCTTCCCCGAACCTCAGGGAGACCGGACGGCGGAAACGGAATGACATGAGGAACGCCTCACCGAGCTCATGTGAATGAAGAGTCGTGAAGAGTCATGCGAGCGGTGAGGTGCGGCGAAGGCACCTTCACCTCTCTTCCATGCTCACTCCGGTGGCGGACGCCCGCCACCGGTGAGCGGGACGGCAGCGGCCGACGCCACGGTGCCTCGCCCCGGTCGCCGTCACTCCTCCTCGACGACCAGGCCGGACAGCTCCGTCGCTGCATCGGCCAGGGCGGCCGGGTACGCGTCCCCGATCAGCGACGAGGTCCCGCCCGGGACCTCGTCGGCCTCCAGGATGGGGTGCGACATATCGACCTCGAACGGGGACAACACATCGTCAGCCGCGCCGGTGACGGCCGCGATCAGGCTCTGGAGCGACGAAGAGGGGGACTGTGCGGGGTTGTCAGGCGAGTCGCCCCAGTGGTCCAGGAACCACTGCTTGAAGTCATCGAGCGTCACCGAATCGAAGTCCGGAGGGTTTTGGGTGGTGTAGTCCCTCCAGGCGTCGTTGAGGCCGGGGGCCAGGTCCTGGAGGGTCTGCTGGGTGGCGGCCGCCGCGTCGGCGTTCTGCTGCACGGCATCGGCCTGGGTGTCCGCCGCGTCGTCGTCACCGGCGTCCACCGCGCCGTCGTAACGCTCCAGCGAGGTCACCAGTGCCGTCATGTTGTCCATCAGGACCGTCTGCTGGGCGGCGAACCGCACGACGGTGCGCTGCGGCTCCTCGTCGGGCAGGGCCGACTCGTCGACCGCCGCCCCGCTCACCCATACCTGGTCGAAGTCGTCGCGCGGCGGGTCTCCGGCCAGCTTCTGGACGACCGTGAAGAGCACGAAGAGGGTGCCCGCGACCACAGCCACCGGGCCGGCCACCGGTGCCGTCTGGGGCTGGATCTTGCCCACCGCGACAGCGGCGGCGGCCACCGCGGCCGCGCGGTCCCGCGCCTCACCGGCGACGGTGGCCACCTTCTGTTTGAGCGTCTGCTTCTTCTGCGGCTGAACCTTCTTACGCGGTGGCATGGCCGGCTCCCTTGATGCCCGTGGATTCCGGTGCCGGCAGATGCCCGGCGGCGTCCGAGCCCGGCTGCGACCTCTCCAACCACGTTGACACCCCGTTGAGTTGTCGGCGACCGCAATCGGCGCCCGGGTGCGGGCCGGCAGCCACCGGGCTAGCGTGGAGAGGGAGCCGCCGTGGCGCCCCTGTTCCGGACGACGTCCCGGCCCACCCCCCTGCCCCTTCCTCCCTCAGGCGGATCCCTATGTCCTCCACCGTTCGCATCGCCGGCGCGCTGCCCACGCCGGACGCCGACCCGAGTCTGAGCATCGTCTTCGCCGGCGGCTGGTCGGTGGGTTACGACTGGGTGGCGGACCACGTGGTCACCGCGGGTGCGCCGGTGCAGCCATTGTTCCCCTCGCCGTTCGACCGCGACCTGGACGGCGCGCTGCTCGGCCAACAAGCCTTCAGTGACTTCGAGTACGTCTTCCAGGGCGGCAACTACCAACGGATCAAGCTGGTCGGGCTGCAGCCGGACGGCGACCCCGCCTCGACGGCGGAAAACTGGTCCCTGCCGCCCGACTGGACCGCGCTGGACGCCGTCTTCCCTGGCGGTGGGGTGAAGAGCGGCTTCGCCTACTTCTTCCACGGCCCGGACTACATGCGCTTCGACTGGCCGGCCAACGCCGCCTCGGCCGGCTACCCGAAGGCGATCGGCCCGAACTGGCACACCAGCGGCGACTTCACCCGCGACCTGGACGGCGAGATCACCGGCCTGCGGGGATTTGGCACCAAGGCGTACCTGTTCCGGACCATCACCACCATGGTGAACAGGGACGGCCGACGGACCTCGAGCGGTGGGTTCGTCGTGAATGCTCCGGTGTACTGCCGTTACGACTTCAACGGGGAGGTCGTCGACAACACCGTCACCGATCCGGCCGACGTCGTCGGGCAGTGGAACGGCCTCTTCCCGCTGCTCGATGCCGGACCCGCCATCGAGCTCGGCCTGGCCTGGATCCGCAGGGCCGAAACGGCGGCCGTCGCGACGCCGCTCGCCCCCGCCACCCTGACGGCGTTCGGGCACCACTTCATGACAGGCTCCCCGGACGCGACCGTGGTCAACACGGTCCGTGACCGGCTCCAGCAGATCCGCCGGCGGCTCACCGAGCTTCCGGACCGGTTCAAGTGGACCGCGGACCTGGGGTTTGCGGCCACGACCGTCCCGGGCGTACTGACCGAGATCGGGGACGAGTTCTCGACCTTCCACGGGCCCAACGGACGGGCGGCGGCGCTGATCCACGAGGCGAGCCACTTCCTCTTCGACGCCGGCGTCGACGTGCCGGAGTGGTCGGGCGAGGTGGTCGCCGGTGTGCCGCAGAGCCTGGCCGTGATCAACGGCGTCACCATGCCCCGCTACAGCACCATCCCGACCTCCGATGCCCTGGTGAACCCGAGTTCGTACGCCGCGTTCGCGCAGGAGACCGCGCTGGGCGAGGACACCCGGTTCGGTGCTGCCCGACCCCAGCTCTGAACACGGCGCTCATGCGGCACTCATCGAGCACCTGCCGCCTCACGCTCCCCCCATTACCTTCTTGGTGGCCCCGCAATGGGGCGCCCGGCCTCCGGAGTTGGCATGACTTTCTCCCCCTGTCGAACGCATGGCCTGGGGGTGGTGTCACCGGCTCCGGAGGCACTGACAGACCGCTGATTAGGGGCATGACCACCGGCCTCTTCATTTGGGCGCGCAAGGCCGACGCTGGTTCCGGTGCCTACGTCGCGCTCCAGCCGGGCTGGTTGATCCAGTTGCCGCAGCCGAGGCGCAGCGCAAAAATGGAGATAAATCCACGGCGCCATCCGCGACCTGTGGCAGCGCATGGGATGGGAACGTTCGCCCTCCGCTATCCCGTCTCGGATGAAACGAGGCAACCAACCGATCGCAACAACAGGTTCCAGGACGGGCATGTGACCTGGACCCTCGCAGGCGGCCCCGTAGCGCACCACAGCACCTCCCATCGACTGAGTCCCCCGCAACGGGGGTTTCCTTCAGGAAACCTCTGTCGCTGGAGGGAGGACACCATGGCCGCACCCATGACCGCGGACCAGATGCTCCGGGCACTTCGCAGCGAAGACCTGGTCGTCGAGGAGACCCGAGACTGGCGCCATCACAACCGCAACCACAAAGGTCCGTTCAACACTGTGAACGGTGTGATGATCCACCACACCGTCACTTCTGGCACGAAGAACACCGTCAAAATCTGCTATGACGGCCGCCTGGATCTCCCCGGCCCGCTGTGCCATGGCGTCATCGGCAAGGACGGAGTCGTCTACATGGTGGGCAACGGTCGCACGAACCACGCCGGCGCGGGTGATGACGATGTGCTTCGGGCCGTCATCGACGAGAGGCCGCTGCCTCCTGACAATGAGCAGAACACCGACGGAAACGCGAGGTTCTACGGATTCGAATGCGAGAACCTCGGCAACGGAATCGACCCCTGGCCGGAGGCGCAACTCGAGGCGATCGAAAAGGCAGCAGCCGCGATCTGCCGCACATACGGCTGGCACGCCGGCAGTGTGATCGGCCACCTGGAGTGGCAGCCCGGCAAGATCGATCCCAAGGGATTCACGATGGATAGCATGCGCGCGAGGATCGCCAGGCGCCTCGCTGCCGCCTGAGGAGCTGGCCATGACCATCAAAGGAATTGATGTCTCGTCATTCCAGCCGGATAAATACCACACCGACGGATTCGCCTTTGTATTCATCAAACTCACGGAGGGAACCACCTACTCGAACCCCAAGTGGGTCGCTCAACGTAAGACCGCACGAGACGCCGGGATGGTGACGGGCTTCTATCATTTCGCCCGTCCTGGATCCTTTGAAGCCCAGGCCGACTTCTTCCTCTCCAAGATCAAGCTGGCGGAGGGGGATATTCTCGCCCTCGACTGGGAGGACCATGGCGTCTCGAACTCCTTCAAGGACAACTGGATCAAGCGCGTGCAGCACCGCGCGCCCGGGCACAGGACGGTGCTCTACTGCAACCGGGATTTCTGGCTGCACCGTGACAGTACGTCCTTCGCCGGGGACGGCCTGTGGATAGCCCAGTACAACGGCAGTCCCGGTCGGCCCGACATTCAGCACCCGTGGATGTTCCACCAGTACACCGACCACCCGGTCGACACGAGTGTCGGAAACTTCAAGGACAAGGTGGCACTGCGCGGTTGGTCCGCACACCGGCAGCTGGCTTCGTTCGACTGAAGCTCAGCTGAAGCGGCTCACTGTGAGGCGAAGTCGGGACTCGCTGCCGAGGATGGGACGGACCATCTCGGGCATCGGGATCTCGGTGTGCAGGTCTTCGCCGTCCTCGACCATCCGACATGGTTCCGCGGCGATCGGGTCGGTGTCGTCGATGCTGCCGGGGACTCCTGAATTCCATGCCGCCCAGGCCTGCGATCCTGTCTCTTCGTGCAAGCCGCGCCGGCCGACGTCGACGATGAGCGTGTCCTCCCAGTCGGGCACCTGCTCGAGGTGGTCCTGCCAGAAGAACCGGCCGCTTTTCTCCACGAGGTGGAAGACGCGCAGCACCAGCGTGTAGCGGGAACGGAGCAGCAGCCTGTCCTCCCGTCCGCCACGGACGTTGACCGGGTCGAGGAGGAAAGCGGTGGCCAGGGGTACGCCGCCGGTGTTGCCCTCCGCAGAGCTGTGCTGGGCGGCTTCCTGGTTCAGCTGGATGGGGCAGTAGTGGGCCGCGCGCTGCTCATGCATGACGGTCGGCAAGCCCCGGACGGCCAGCCGCACCTCTGCCTGCCACACCCGTGATTCACCGGAGGGCTGCTCGGGCAGGTCCAGGCCGCGAAGGTCTGCCCGAACCTGGTAGTTCCCGAAGAGGAAGCGGCGCAGGTTCTGGTAGCCCTCTTCGGAATTCACCAGTCCGTAGCGACCCGAGTGGGAGCGGTGGACGAAGGCCCGGTGGGCGTTGCGCACATAGGCGTTGGCGATGTGGACCAGCCCGTCGCTTTGCGGTCCGACCGCCTTCTCGACCAGTCCGTAGTCGGCCGCGTTGGTCCCGACGACACAGAACACTCGGCGCGCGTCGAAGGCCCCGGCCGGAATCTCGTAGGGCCGCCAGCCCGGCGGGGGATCGTCGCCGTTGGACGCTCCGGGAGTCAGATAGGCGTACATCCGCTCGGGGGCGAAAATATCCGATCCATTCGGCCCGAAGGTCTCCATCGCCCAGTCGACGAGCCCTCCGCCGAGGTCGAAGGCGATGCCGCCGTGCGGGGTGCCGTAGGTGAAGAGCTTGTCCACGAGCTCGCTGCCGGCGCGCCGGGGTTCGCCCGTGCGCGGATCGGCCGTATGGGAAACCTTCTGGATCATGCAGCGTGCGAGCAGCCCTCCCATGGAGTGGGCGACCACATGCACCTTGAGGGCGCCGGTCTTCCGGCGGACGAGCTGGACGAAGTCATAGAGGCGCTCTGCCGCCTTTTCGAGGTCGAATTCCTCCGGGGCCGTGGTTACGGACGTACCGAAGGTGGACGCGGCATAGTCGTAGAAGCGGTGCACCCAGATGGACTTGGGCGCGACCGCGCCATCGGCCTGCGACTGGAGATAGGCGTGCTGGTCGCCGCGCACCAGGAGCTGATAGCCCTCGTCGCTCATCAGCCTCAGCAGGGGACCCTCGAACTGGTAAAAGCGCGGCGTTCCCTCCCCGCCGACGCGAATGTGGGTGGCGCCACTGTTGAGCCCGTAGAACGGGTCGTCGGCCTGCCTGTCCACACCGCTCGGCGGACCGGCATATCCCCGCAGGTAGATGATGGGTGGTCGCTCCGCCATGTTGAAACGCCTTCCCGAGGCACGTACGGCGGGTGAAGCCGGCGCGCAGTCGATCGGTGACCAGGCCAGGTTGCGGCAGGAGCGTGAGGAGCACCAACCCGTCTGAGCCAGACGGGGCGCCCGAGCCGGATGTCGGCCACCGGATCGCAGATGCCGACGGAAGTGCCGTCCTGGTGGTGGGCAGCGAAGGCCGAGGGAGACCGAACCAGCGCGAATGAGACAAGGCGTCTCTGTGTGTGAGGACCTGGGCCGCCCAATGGCAGCAACCCGGCACCCGTACGGTCCAGCGTCCGCTCACGTCGAATCCAGGAGCCAGGAGCCTGCCACGGCACCCTCACCCGACAGCCGTGCAGGAAGCGCTCCCGGAGCATGTCACCCTCGCCCCAAACCCGACTCCCTGATCACCCGACCGGGGCTACGACCATGACATCTACCGTGACCAGGTTCGCGCTCGCGACGCCGTGCCGGCCATCGCCCGCCGCGGGGCCCGGCACGGTAGCGAATCGGGCACCTACCGATGGGGGGCGAACGGAGTTTTGCCCGCCGGCATAGCTTCAAACGCCGCCGCGCCGGCACGGGACAAAGATCGCGCAGATCTCCGCCCGGGAGTCGGCTGCGGTGTCCACCAAATCCATTCCGGAAAGGGGCGGTTGGCGACGGCATCGTCAGAGTGCCAGGTCACGGGCGAGGACGGTCAGCACGGCCCGGGTTTTGGTCTCGCCGAATCGCGGCGGGGCAACGTCGCGCTGTCGCAGGGCCTGTTCGAGCAGCTTCTCGGCCTCAGCCGCGTCGGCCGTGCTCGTACGCACCGAGACCTCGAGGAAGCGCAGGTCCTTAGTGATCCACTCCTCAATGACCACGGGGCAGGGCAGAGTGCCCCAGTCCTGTTTCCACTTGACGGTGTACACCGGGCCGAGCGCCCTCAGGTCCGCGAGGTCCCCCTGCTTCAACCCTGCGACGTCCTCCAGAAGGTGGCGGTGCGGCTTGGCGAGGAGGTGGCCCAGCGCTCCGGGCTCGGGCCTGAGCGCCGACTCGACGAGCTTCGCCTCGACCTTCCGGTCGGCCTGCAGCGAGGCGGACACCGCGGGCTTGAAGGCGGGGCCGGTCCGGTCCTCCTCGATCGTGAACTCCCAGGCCCCCTCCTCATCCTTGCGGTTCTTCCGCCATTCGGGCGGCAGCCGGGGGCACGGCCGCAGCTTGACGGTCATGTCCGTTTCGCGCTTGGACCCATGGTCCCCGTCCTCCAGACGCAAGCGGAAGATGACCCCGCGGTCGAGGAAGGGCAACGAGATGCCGTCGCCGCCCTTCCTCGGACTGTCCCAGAAGTGAATGGTGCGACTGCGGCCCTCGCCACCCTGGAGCTCAAGTGCACAGGCCGCCTTCCTGGCCTCGTCTCCGGAAAAGCTGATCTTGATTTCCGCGGCCGTGGCCGTTGGAGTCTCTGTCATGCTGCCGTTATTGCACGACGCACAGCGTCGTGCACCCAGATGCGGTCGTCACCGTCACGGTGTGCTGGAAGCCGTCCGGCACACCCGGGGCGGGCACAGCCCGGCTGCCGGCAACGGCGGCGAGCGCCAGGCGTTCCAGGTCAGCCGCGTCGGGTCCGCCGGAGGTGTCCAGCGCGACCTGGCGTGTCACCCCCGCCGGGCCACCGCTCCTGGTCACCCGAAGCGCAGGACACCGGCGCGACCGGGCAGCTCAGGAGCCGCAGCGAGAACGGATCAGCCGTTGCCGTTCCCGTTCACGCCCACCTCGGCCCACGCCTCGACGGCCACCTCATGCTCCGGCCCCTGCCGTATCGCTTCGCCGCGGCGGCGAGCGTCGCCCGGGCAAACTCCTTGAAGGTGGCGTTCCTGCCATGGGGGGCGGCGCTGCGTTGCGGGCCTTCGCGCCCAGTGAGACGGTGTACGGGGGGCAATGCTGGCGGCCTGGCAATGGACAGCCTTGCAGGCGACGGCACTACGCGTCGATACGCGACTGATCCGCGCCCCACCATATTTTGGCGCCTGACACTCCGTGAATCGGCGCGCGTCCACGAACCGGAAGCGCACAGAGAGCGGGAAATTCAATGGCGAACGGACCCATGGACAGGCGCGCCTTCGGCGAGCATCCCGGTCGGCACAATGGCCCCGTCACGGGCCAGGGCACGGAGTACACAGGTCGATACGTGGTCCTGCTCGACCCGAGTAACCAGGAGATCGGGCTGAACGCGCTGCGTTCCTCCGCCGACATCGCGTCCGTCGAACGTGTCCGGGGAACCGAGGCCGCGAACGTCGCCGAACTCCTTGAGCGCCCCGACGTCTCGGTGCTCTTCGAGGAGCTCGGCGCCGCCGTCGTCGAGGTGCGGCCCGAGCAGCGCCACGCGCTGGTGACCACGGCCGAGGCGGAATCCTCGATCATCGCGGCAGAGCCGGAGCGCATGGTCTACGCCTCGCCGATCACCGCCCCGCAGCAGGCGCCGACCGAGTTCTTCCCGGCCTACCGCAGCGACGAGGAAGTGGTCGCCCATCACACCATGGCCGAAATCGCCGCTGCCCAGGGCCCGGCCTTGGACGAGGAGAAATGGACCTGGGGCTTGCAGGCGATCCGGGCCAATCTGTCCAGCCTGACCGGACGCGATGTGAAGATCGCCGTCATCGACACCGGCGTGGACACCGACCACCCGGACCTGGTCGGGCGCATCGAGGCGTCGGCCTCCTTCGTGCCCGGCGAGCCCGTCGAGGACGGCAATGGCCACGGCACGCACTGCATCGGCACCGCTGCCGGTCCGGCAAACCCCCAGCAGGGGCCCCGCTACGGTGTGGCCTGCGAAGCCCGGATCCTCGCGGCAAAGGTGCTCAGCAACGCGGGCAGCGGCACCGATGGCCAGATCCTTGCGGGCATGGCCTGGGCCGTCGCCCACGGCGCGCGGGTGATCTCCATGTCGCTCGGCGCTCGGGTCCGACCGGGTGAGCTCTTCCCGCAGACATACGAGAAGCTGGCCCAGCGCGCGCTCGAGCGCGGGACGGTGATCGTCGCTGCCGCGGGCAACGACAGCCATCGGCCCCCGGAAATCCAGCCCGTCAGCCGGCCCGCCAACTGCCCCTCCATCCTCGCGGTGAGCGCGCTCGACAAGGCACTCACGCCGTCGTTCTTCTCCAACGGCGGCATCAACGGCCAGGGCGGCGAGGTCAACATCGCCGCGCCCGGCAGGGACGTGCGCTCGGCCGCCCCTGGCGGCGGGTACCAAAGCCTGAGCGGCACCAGCATGGCCACGCCGCACGTTGCGGGCGTCCTCGCCTTGCTCGCCCAGGCAAACCCCAACGCTTCTGCGGCCGATCTCAAAGCCGGTCTGACGTCCGGTGCCTTCCCGCTGACGCAGCCTCCCAGGGACGTCGGCTCGGGTCTGCTCCAGGCGCCGTGAGCGAGTCGTCCCAGTCCGCGCCGGTCGGGATCATCCTCGCGGTCGACCCCGACCGGTTCGCGGAAGTGGTCGAAGCCTTGCGAGGGGCCGGGCTGACGGTCACGGGCGAGCAGCCGACCCTCGGCACGCTCTCCGGCACCGTCGCGGAGGACCGGATACCGGCCCTGGAGACAGTCGACGGCGTCGAATCCGTCGACCGGGAGCGCACCATCCAGCTCCCCCCGCCCGACTCCCCTGTCCAGTAAGTCTGAGGAACGCCCCGGGCCTGAGTCCGGGGCGTCTTCCTCCCGGATGAGCTCCATCGAGTGGGAGAAAGTGCCCCTCACTTGAGGAAGCTCTTGTCAGGAGCGACCCCAAAGCATTGTTGAATTGTCGATAAGCGCCCGGTGCAGGGCTCCGGGCGATCCCACAGCTCATCCGACACAACCCACGGCGACGCACACCACACCAAACGCCCAACTCACCCCGAAGACAGGCACGGCGGGTGCACTACCGGTGTTCTCCGCACAACCGGTCGGCTGCGTCGGACCGCAGAGCAGAGCTACCCCTCAGCGTGCGTGATGAAAACGGGCCTGACAGCGTCCTGCCGTGCTGTTTCCAGAAATGAACCGCTCTAGACCCTCGTGACCTGCGGTGGGCCTGCATAGCCGAAAAGGTGCCGCACGTCGGCCGATTGACGCCGGCACTCCGGTTGCGGGGCATTCGGGCGAGAGTAGCCTGGAGTTGATGTTCTACCGATTCTGGAGGTAGGCAATGTTTCTCCGATTGCTGCGGCGCAGAAAGTCGCATCAGCTCGTTTTTCTCGGTAACGGCTGTCTGATCCGCGGCTTCAGCGGCGGATTCTATGACGGTCACGGATACCAGCACTGACACCGTTCACGGTGGAATCCTGGAGGATATGCGGTGGCAGAGGATACGGATTCCCTGGCAGCCATAACAAGGGTCCTGTCACCGCATTGCCGTGTCACCCGAATGTCCGACGGAGCGCTGATCGCGGACTGGAAGCGGACGCGTTTTCTCGGATTGGCCATGACGGAAGTCCAGAAATTCACCTCCGGAAGCCCTGAGGAACGCGCCGAACTCGTCATCGGTCTCATGCGCGCCGGGTGCGCGACGGCCCGCCGGAAGAAATACCCGGACGTCGGCGTCGGGCTCTGGCTGGGTGGAGTGCACCTGCTGATCCGGACCGTTGGATTCGGGCGCGTCCTCCGGCTGCTGTCCTTGGCCGCCCCGGGTTACGCCCGTGCGGACCTCCCCTCCGCGGAGGAGATCGGACGGCTGAAACGAGCAGTGCAGTCACACAGCAGCAGAAGCTGGTTCGTCAACGGCGACTGCAAGTCCGAGGCGCTGACGGCCTTCGTCCTGCTGCGGCGGTGTGGCCTGCAAGCCGTACTCCACGTCGGTGTGCGTGAACATCCGTTCGCCCTGCACGCATGGACAGTCTCGGGCGGCCTGTGCATCCCCGACGCCGATCCGCGAGGGCACGCCTTCACACCGGTGCTCTCGATCAGCTGCGGAGAACTCTGACGTGGAAGCGCTCCGCCTCGAGTGGGCCGGGGGCGCACCGAGGCTCCGGCCCAGCGAGGCCATGGCGCGTCAGGGACTCGTGACGACGGTCTCCTCGCGGGCCGGCACCGCGGCCGTCGTCGGCTGGGTCGGCTCGGCCCGTGACCGGGCGGCGGGCGCGCGCGGCCTCCTCGACGACTCCGGCAGGCAGGGGGCCGCCCCGCCCATGCCGGCCGGCGACTACGCGGCTGTTCTGGTGTACCGCGACCGCATCCTTCTGACGCGCGACGAGCAGGCACGCATCCCGCTGTTCTTCAGGGAGTCCGGTGGACGTGTGAGCGCCGTAAGCACCTCGGTCCGCTGCCTGGGGAGCGCCACGGAGCTGGAGCCCCGCTACTTCTGCCGATACCTCACCGGGAACCTGGCGCAACCGCACTCGGACCTCACCCCTTTCGCCGGGGTACACCGCGTCCTCGGCGGCGAGGTGGTCGAGCTGTCCCTCACCGGGCAGATGCGCAGTCGTACGCTGCGACGGGCCCGTCGGGCCACCGACCCGTCCGAGCCGACTACAGACGGCTCCTGCCTCGATGAGGCCGCGCAGGAGTTGCGCCTCGCGCTGGAGGCCGCTGTCGGACGCCGCATGGGCACGACGACGGCATGCCATGTCTCGGGCGGCACCGACTCCACCAGCGTCGCGCTGCTCGCCGCACGCCTGCTGGCCGCGGAACGGGGCGGCGCCGGGGACCTGGTCCTGCTCGCCGGGCGTTTCTCCCGCGGGGAGCTGGCCGCGGAGCGGCCGTACCTCGATGTCGCGATGGAGGAGATCCGCCGTCACACACCCGCGGCCCGCCCGGTGATTGTCGATGCCGACGATGTGGCCGACTTCGACGACTTCCAGCACCACGCGGGAGACGCCGACGAGCCTCATGCGCATGCTTTCCGCGCCCCGTTCTGGGCCAGGCTTCACGCCGCGGCCGCGGAACTGGGCTGTGACACGCTCCTGACCGGCTGCGGGGCCGATCCGATCGCGGACGCCAACCCGTTCCACCTGCACAGGCTGGCCCGCACGGGACAGCTCCGGCAGATGACCGCGCAGGCACGTGCCTGGGCCGCGGGAAGCGAGCGGGGCTTGCGGGACATCGTCCGCGCCTACGTGGTGCAGCCGGCCTTTCCGCTGGCAACCGAACAGATCACCGCGCTCCGCGGCGGCGGAACGGTGCTCGGCGGCCTCGGCACCTTCAACCGACCCGGATGGCTGCGATCCGAATTCGCGCGCGCTCACGGCTATCGGGATGCGGGCATAGCGGAGAGCCGGTTCATGTTCGGGCGCAAGCCGGAACAGTCGCTCTACAACGCCGCCAATTACCTCGCCGCTCCCGACCTGCTGTCCTGGCAGCGCGCACGACGGGACGGGTTCTTCCTCTCGCACCCCTTCCTCGACCCGGAGGTCGTCGCCACGATGAGCCGCCTGCCCGCCGCGGCCACGTTCCGGCCGGGCCGTCCGAAGGCCGTTCTCCGTGAGGCCATGGCGGATCTGCTCCCGGCCCCGATCCGCGGCAGGGCGGTCAAGGTGCCCTTCAACGACCTCTACTCCCGCGGCCTGCGAAGACACGGCGACGAACTCATCGCCCTGTGCCGCTCCGCCCGGCATCCACTGATCGCGGAGATGTTCGACGTCGAGACGCTGTGCCGGGCCGTGCGGGAGGCCCAGTTCGGCCTGGGGGACTCATACTCCTGGGATCGCGTGAACAGCTCGCTCGCCCTGGTGGCCTGGCTGGAGCGACTGGACCGGCGTTCCGGCGTGCCCGGCGCGGCAGTGCCCGTCACCGCTGGCTCTTGACGTCCCAAAGGGTCCGCTCGACCGGGCCGGTGACGAGGTCGACGAGGCCGTACCGGCTCACCATCTCGCTTGTTTCCACCGGGGTGGCTTTGCGCATTTCCTCACCTTTTCGCGTAATGGATGACGCCACGTTCGCGCCGTGCGTGCCGAACATCCAGTAGACGCTGACGAATCGCGGGTCCCTCGTGCGTTCGTCGATCGCATTGTTCTCGTGCACCCTGGCACGGAAGATGAGAGAGTCAACACCGAATCTCTGCTGCCCCTTCACCCATCCGGGGACTTTTTCCCTCCCCCAGGAGTACGCCACGAAGTTGAGCGGTGGCTCCAGCACGAGCCGGTCCTTGCGCGCGAGGCTCGCGGTGGCATAGAACGCCACCTGGTCGTACGGCGTATTCATGGGCAGTTGCACCACCATTCGCGTGGTGAAGGTGTCGTTCGCCTCAACCCAATTTCCATTGATCATCCATGGTTTTGCCTCGACCAACTCGCCGGGCTGGTGCATCTCCCGGCGGGAGAGCGGGTTCACTTCCCCCGAGGAGTTGCTCCACTGCTCGGCATCGTCTCGCCACTGCTGGCGGAGCCGGTCCTTCGGGCTCAGCGGCACCTGTTTTCCCATGGCGTGGAACTCGGTGCCAAGCACGTAGAAACCCACGTCGCCGTGGTTGTGGAGGGTGATGTCGACCGGTACGGCGAATGCCGTGCGGTCCTTGCTCAGCACCGGCTTTCCCATGGACACCGTGATGAGAGGTCTGGTTTGCCGCTGGTACGGCTGGTAGAGGTTCTGGTAGCCGAAATTGGCGACCGCGATGACCGAGGAGACGATCAGCGCGGCGGCCACCCGCTTCGGAGCGGGGATCACGACCGACGTCCGCCACACCGCGAAGACAGCGTACGCCGAACCCGCCGTGAGCACGCCGAACAGCGCCGGGTAGGCCGCGGACTCGCCGTTCTTGAGCGTCTGCACCAGGAGCATGGCGTTGGTCAGCAAGGCCGCGAACGTGCCGATCAGCGCGACCAGGCCGGAGTAGGGGAAGCTCTGCCGGATGTAGTGGTCCAGGACCGCGGCGGCGCCCACGAGCGTGGTGAACGAGACCACGAGAAGGACGGCACCGGTGATGCGACCGGCGAAGGTCAGATCATGGACGAAGTCCTCCAGGCCGAGCCGAGCCAGCAGCAGCGTGGTCATAAGGAGGACGAGCACGATCACTGCCAGGGTCACCCGCGACTGCCAGGTTCTCAGCGAGGGCCGTCGCGCTGTCGGGTGCGATCGGGAATGAGGCCTGGGGGGAGTCCGCACGCGATCACCTCCTGAGGCCGCCGGTTGTGCCCTGAACGTGTGCAGCGCGGACTCAGGAGATCTGCCGCCGCGCCAAGGGTTCGAGCACCATCGTCCGTGGCCATCCATCGGGTCGCCATCCGGATGCCCCCGGACGTGCGAGCCGGTGGTTCGCCAGATGGGTTTCGCGACGTCGCCGTAGGACCAGCTGTTGGCCCTTGAACATCTCGAAGTGCAGATGTGGCCCTGTGGCGTTGCCGGTGGCCCCGACCGTGCCGAGCTGCAGGCCGGCGGTGCCCTTCTGAGCGTCGTTCACCTGTCGCTGCGACAGCCGGCAGAGATTCGGTAGGCACAGTCACTCCCGCCCAGACAGGCACGTCTTCCAGGCCAGAGGTACTATCGCCCCTATGGGGCGGTGTGCACCCGTGTCGCACATTTCAAGAGCTGGCGCCACGAACAGTCGATGACGTCACACTTAGCAGCTTGACGTGCTAGTGGCTTCATCTCTTCGCCGCGTTGAAATTAACCGAGGGCCTGGAGGCAGGCGTCGAGGAATAGGCGCGGACCAATCCGGGAGAAATTTCCTGTCGCAGTGGATTGATTCACCTGAAATTCTCCCGTGCAGTGGCACGGCATGCAGTCGATGGTAGTTGCTTCCTGATTTCAGTGACGCAGGTTTCCCCCGGGCCCCATATTCCTGTCAACGGCCTGCATGAACCTGACTTTCGAGAACGTGAGTTTCCTCCCGGAGTACCCGGGACCTCCACCAAGGAGATCGCCATGAACAGCCCGGAACGGGGACACCCAGAGCACGAAGACTTTCCGTGGACCATCTCCGTGGCGGACCATCCGCCCCGTACCGCAAGCTCCCAGTACCGGGCGAGCCGCAAATTGATGGTCAAGCTCGTCGGGACAACTGGTGATTGGGCGTTCGCGCCTGGCCCGTATCAGGACCACCACGGCGGCGGGGTGTGGGTTAAGGACGGCGACGGCTGGCTGTGCCTGCTTCTGCCGCTTGGCATCGAGTGGTCGGCGCAATTCTGCGCCGACCCTTCGAAGGTAGACCGCATCCGCCGCTGCGCCGCCCGGGTGGTCGGAGCCTTCCCGGACACCCTGCCTGGGTACGAGAGCTTCGGCTACGACGACGGTCAACGGCTCCTGGACACCCCCATAGAGACTGCCGAGCAGGTGGCCGAGTGGACGGACTCGATTTTCAACGCCTCGGTGCCGCTGCCCGCTGGTACCCACTCCGGGGTGCTCCCGAAGGCCGCCGGGTACCACCACTACCCGAAGCCCATCGTGGACATCGACCACTTCCGGTACGACGACTTCGAGCTGTTCGTGACGGACGACAGAGGTCTCCCGGCTGCGGTGGTGCCGGTCTCTCCACGCGGCTCCGGCGATGGCCGAGTGCGCCTGCTTGCTGCCCATCCCGACTCACCATATGCGGAGCGCCTGGCCAGCCCCGGCCCGGTGGATCGATCTGTCCGAACCGAAGACGCACAGGCCACCGACGGGGAGGGGGCCCTGCTCTCTGCCGACGATCTGCTGGCCCAGCGGGCCTTCAGGCAGCAGACCTGACGGGAGCCGCCATCGCCGTCCGGAGGGGTGACACGTTCCAACTCGGGAGCCGTGGCGGTGGGTCGGCCTGCTCGATCCGGCCGGGATCCAGGCAGGCCGTGGAGGCTGAGGCTGACGCCTGCCGCGGCTTCCGCGATACGGAGTCACGCCCAGATGCATCCGGACAGCGACTCGTTGCCCCGCTTGCCCGACCTGAGCGGACTGGCCGAGAGGCTGCGCGCCGCTCAGGATGCTCTGCGTGAGAGCGTCGGCTGAGGACACGGGCAGGAGAGGCAACGAATGGACCTCGACAACGCGGCGCTGATCGTGATCGACATGCAGAACGGCTTCGTGAACCACCACAGCCGTGATGCCGTGCCCGCCGTGCGCGACCTGGTGGCCCGATGGTCCGCCGCCGACCGACCGGTGATCTTCACGCGCTACTTCAACTACCCGGACAGCCCCTACGAGCGGTTCTTCCGATGGGAACGTCTCCAGCAGCCCCCGAGACAGACATCGTTCCGGACCTCGCCGAAGCCGCTGTCCACGCGCACGCGGTCATCGACAAGACCGGGTACACGCTCTTCACCCCCGATGCGGCTGCGCTCATCCGCCAGGCCGGCTGGACCGACCTGGTCTTCTGCGGAATTGCCACCGAAAGCTGCGTACTGAAGTCCGCCGCCGACGCCTTCGAGCACGGTTACGCGCCCTGGATCGTCACCGACGCCTCCGCGAGCGACGCAGGCCCGGACGTCCACGACGCCGGGCTCGTCGTGGCCCGCCGCCTGATCGGCACGGGCCAACTCGTCACCGCCAACCACGTGATGGGGCAACTCGCTGCGTGTGTACGGACCACGGTGCTGGAATAGCGCCATGGCCGAGACACCGTCCCGCACTGGTTCGCCGCGACTCTCGAACACCGACCTGATGGTCATCGGTGGTGGCCCGGCCGGCTGCTCTGCCTCCCGTACGGCGGCCGGCGTCGGCATGAATTCGGTCCTGATCGAGCCGGACAGCCTGTGCCGCAACCTGTACCGCATCCCGGCGCTGAACAATGTCCTCGGCGGCTACACCAGTGGTCCCGGACTGGCCGACTCCATCGCGATGCCTCTGGCCAGGGAACTGGAGCAGCCGTTGCCGGCTCAAACAGAACCAGGCCCTGGCCACGGGTCCGGCCGGAACGGTCGGGGGCGGCCCGGCTCAGGCCGTCAGGTGCGTCAGATGCGTCAGCACCGAGCGCATCGCGCGGTGCACGGCCTCGCGCGACTCGTCGGTCGGGTCGAGGGTCTCGAAGCCGTGGTGGCCGTTCGGCACGTCGACCACCTCGACGTCCGCCCCGCAGTTCTTGGCCGCGGCCAAGAACTCCTCGACGGTAACGGCGATCTCGGGCAGCTCAAGTCCCGCCCGGGTGAGCACGATGGGCAGGGCGCCCGCGCCCGCCACCGCGTCCGCCGGGTGGAACCGGCTGCCGGCCAGCCCCCAGTTCGGCATCGGCGCCAGGATCGGATACGTGGCCGCCAGGCAGCGCAGCCACGCCGGGGGCGCCCCCAGCCAGTCCGCCGTGATCAGACCGCCGCCCGAGAAGAACCACAGCGCGACTCGGTCCGCGTCCACTCGCGGATCTGCCCGCACCCTCTCCACCGCGGCGGCCACGTCCGCGGCGGCGCGCTCGTAATCGGCCACGTCGTGCAGGCGGTGGTCGAGGGTCACGCCCACCACGCCCTGCCCGGCTGCGTACCGGGCGTAGCCCCTCAGGGTCGGCCAGTCCCGCGGGGTCGGCCGGGCCTCGGTGGGCACCGGGCCGCCGTGCACGAATACCACCGCCGGCCGTGGGCCCTCGGCGTCGGGCAGGTACAGGTCGACGTTCCCGGTCCGCTCACGGGGGAGTTCGGGCACGTCCAGCAGGAACGGTCGCAGGTGCGCGGGTGGCTCCGCGGCGTCGGCCGGCTCCAGCCGGTGCCCCTCGCCTGCTGCGGCCCGCAGCAGGACCTCCGCCAACTCGGCGGGGCAGGACAGCATCGGCCAGTGCCCGGTGGGCAGTTCGAAGAACGTCACCCGTGGGTCGGTCAGGGCCTGTAGGGCGGGGTCACCGAAGCCCACCCGCATCTGGACCATTTCGATGCTCGCGCCGTTGCCCGTGCACAGCACCCCGGTGGCGGGCACTGTGGCCGCCGCGCCGGTCAGCCGCAGCGGCTGGAGCAGGGTGTCCAGCGGCTGCGGCGCGGCGAGGGCGGTGAGCCGGTCCAGCGCCGCGTCGGGGATGCCTGCGGTGCTGCCCCAGCGCGGCCACTCGTCGCGGGCCGGGGGCGGCAGCTCCCCGTCGGCCCCCTCCGCTCCGACCGGCCCGCCCGCCCCGGCACACTCGGCCAACTGCTCGCGCAGGGACTGGTCGGGCACCGCGGCCAGGGCCGGGGCGCCGTCCTGCGGCATCCCCGCGTCCAGGTAGACGATCCGGGCGATGCGCTCCGCCCGGCGGTCGGCGGCGCCCAGCACCGGGTGGATGCCGTAGTCGTGCCCGACCAACACGATCTCCCGGCTCTCTCGGCCGGCCGCCGCGCCGACCGAGTCGATCACCGCGAACACGTCCGCGATGTGCGTCTCCAGGTCGATGCCGACTCCCGCGGCACCGCGGGGCCCACCGAGTCCACTGAGGGCCACCGCGTGCACCTCGGCGCCCGCCGCAGCCAGCCGCGCGGCCGTGTCCTCCCACACATGTGCGCCGGTGAACACGCCCGGCACCAGGATGAATACGGTCATGGTCCTCTCCTCACTACGCCGTCGTCCGCGGACCGGCCGGATCACCGGGGGCCGCGCTCGCCGGTACGGTAGGAACTCCCCCTGAGGGAGGTTCAAGTGTTCACGTCACACGACGGTCTGTGCAGCATCGGTGAACTCGCAGAGCACGCGGGCGTAACCGTCAAGACCGTCCGCTTCTACTCCGACCGCGGCCTGCTGCCGGAGGCATCCCGCAGCGCCGGCGGGCACCGCCGATACGCCCCCGAGGCGCTCGACCGGCTGCGCCTGATCCGCTCCCTGCGCACCCTCGACCTGCCGCTC
Source organism: Streptomyces sp. MCA2 (assembly GCF_023544705.1). Lineage (NCBI taxonomy): Bacteria > Bacillati > Actinomycetota > Actinomycetes > Kitasatosporales > Streptomycetaceae > Streptomyces > Streptomyces sp. MCA2. Next base: position 150,011 of record NZ_JAMJFM010000008.1, on the reverse strand, counting down.
CCCGAGGTGCACCGCATCCTCGACGAGGAGGACGAGGCGGGCACCGTACTGGAGGATGCCGTCGCCGGGCATCTCCGCCAACTCGGCTCCCAGCTCAAGGCCCTGCGCTGGCGGGAAGCTGCGCTGCGCCTGGTGCAGGAGTGCCCGCCCGGGGAACGGGCCGGCCGGCTGCACCTGATCGGCGCTGTGACCGCCCCGCCGAGCACGGCCCCACTGGCCCGGTTCTGGCGCGGCTGGCTGCCGCCGAGGATGCCGGCCCGGTCGACGGCCGCATTCCTGGAGGCCGCGGTCCCGCAGCCGCCCGACGACCCGACCCCGGCCCAAGTCCTCGCCTTCGCCCGGCTGAACGCTTTCGTGCTCCAGCCGTGCACGGGCGCCGAGCAGCCCCAGCCCGAGGCGCACAGGACCGCGGGTGCCCGCGGGTCGGCCGTGCTGTACGCGGGCCTGGCCGAGGCATACGACCTGGCGGGCGCGCAACTGCGCCGGGACCGGGGACCGTACCCGGGCGAGGCGCTGGACAGCTTCGTGTCCGCGTACGTGAGCGCGTACGGCACCCGGGACAACCCGGAATTCCGCCGCCTGCTGGCCGGGCAGCTGGCGGCCGACCCGCGCATCGACCAGTACTGGGAGCTGGTAGCCGAGGTGATCACCTCGCCGGGCGACCGGACCGAGCCGACCCCCGGCTCCGCACACGACTGGCTGCTCGCGGCACTGGACGCGCAGACAGCCGCGGCGGCCTGAGCCCGCCGCAAGTCGGCCAGGGGCCATCGGGGTCGGAGGTGAACCTGCTGGCCGACGGCGGCGTTGAGACCCTCATGACGGCGGCGGTGGCGGCGTACGGCGGGGAGGACATCGTCGTGCCCAACGGGCCCGGCCCACGCGGGTCAGCGAGATCGACGCGCCGGAGCTCCGCGAGACAGTGGAGGGGGCTGAAGGGGCCTGACCTGGCCTTGTTCACTTCTAGCAGCAGCGTCGGAACGGCGGGCTGCCGGCAGGACGGCGGTCCGGCTGTGCAGCACGGCAGTCCGGGGCGGGCCACCGGATGGTGGTCAGGAGACGAAGTCGCGGAGGGCAGGCAGCGGAGCGGCCGCCTCGATCGGACCTATGTAGACGACAGCCTCCTCGAACTGGAAGTAGGAGAGTCCTTCATGGCGTGGGCCGATGACGAGCAGGTTGTCCCCGCAACGCCAAGCTGCGTGGCGCCAGTCGCCATCTCCCATGGCCAGGGTGCCGCCTCCGGCCGTGACGTCGTGCTCCGGTGGACCGAGCCGTTGGGTGAACGCGGCGACAGCCGCGTCGATGTGCGCGTCGAACACCTCACGTCCGGCGTTCGCGTGGCTGGACCAGCCAGGCAACGTGCCCCACAAATCCTCGCCCCAGGCGTCGTCGTCGACCCAGTAGAAGTGGGCGAATGACAGGGCTAGGGCGTCCCCGAGATGGGCTAGGTGCCCCTCCGCGGTGACGAACGTGTCTTCCCACGGCAAGTCGTCGCCGGCTTCCCACCAGCCCAGACGCCGCATCGCCGCCTCAGAGACCGCCCAGTCGCCCAACGGTAGTTCCGCCAGGCCGACGACCTGCTCCACCAGACGCTGGGTGATGGAGCATGCGGCGACGTGAAAGGCAGGGTCTTGAGGTTCTTCGTCTGTCATGGCAGGACGGTATCCGGGCCGTACGCGTGTTTCAGGGCTGGGTCGGCACGGGCCAGCGGTGCTGAGTGATGGGCCTTGCTGGGGGGCATCGGCGGTTCGTCTCTACAGATCCGTGAGCCGGGGACGGCGTGCCAATGCACCGACAGATCGTCGAGTCCATCGCGGTCTCATCCTGCTCGATACGCCCTGCCGAACTCGTGAAGAGCATCCGACCGTGAATCGGGGTGCCGCTCGCCCCAATCCGTGAACAACCCCTGCGGATCCTTCTGTGATCCGCGCCTGAGTCACGATCGAGCGTCGTCCAGCGGCTCGGGGAAGTTGCCCGTGTCTGCGAAGCGCGGGGCTGCGGCGAGGACCGTGTCCAGCATGGCGCGAGAGGCCCGGAGCGCTTCGATCTCGGTGCTGATGCGCTGCCGTTCGCCTTGCAACTGTCCGACAAGAGACGGGCAGGCAGGTGCGAGGCGTTCGCCGTCCGCTCGGATGCATGGCAGCACTTGGGCGATCGTGGTGGTGGACAGTCCGGCCGTCAGCAGGCAGCGAATGCGCCGTACGGTTTCGACGTCCGCCTCGCTGTACTCCCGGTATCCGCTGGGGAGCCGCTCGGGGGCGAGCAGGCCCTGCTTTTCGTAGTAGCGCAGGAGCCGTTCGTGCACGCCGGTCCTGCGGACCATGTCTTTCATCCGCATGCGGTTCGCCTCTCGGATCGGCGACTTGACTCTGACACCGATGTCGGAGTTTAACGTCCTGGGCATGACCACTGACCAGGTGATTCTCCAGTCCGGCCTCGATGTTCTCGTGCAGGGCACGGGCCCAGCCTTGCTACTCGCCCACGGCGCGGGGGGTGGGGTCCAGGGCAACTTCGGCCTGGTCCTGGACGACCTCGCGCGGGACCACACACTGCTAGGCCCGCACTACCCCGGGGCCGGTCGTACGCCGGTGGCCTCGGAGCCGCTGGACCTCGATGATCTCGCGGACCGTCTGGTGGCAATTGCTGTCTCGCAGGGGCACGAGAGGTTCGCTGTCCTCGGCGAGTCGCTGGGCACCACGGTCGCCGTACGAGCGGCGACTCGGCACCCGGACCGGGTAACAGCGCTTGTGCTCACCACGGGATTCGCGGTGGCCGATCCAGTCGTCGCGCTGGCCGCCGAGCTCATCCAGATACTGGCGAAGGCGGGTGAATGGAACGCGGCGGCACGGATCGCCTGCCTGTCGTGCATGACGAACGCTCAGCTCAGCGAAACTTCAGGCGCGAGTCTCGATGCTCTGGTCACAGCGACCCGGAAGACGATGCCGCCCGGCACGCCGGACCACTTCAATCTGGTGTCCAGGGTGGACGTCCGTGACGACCTGCCGCAGGTCTCTGTCCCGACCTTGGTCGTCGCAGCGACCGGCGACCGCCTGGTGCTCCCCGACAGCCACCGCAGCCTGGCCGACGGCATCCCAGGAGCCACGCTCGTCGAACTGCCCGGCGCCGGACACATTCTGAGCGAACCCGACCTCGCGACATGGCTACGGCATGTCCGTAAGTTCCTCACCACCGTCGAGCCGCACCCGGCATGACGAGGGTGATCCTCGACCATGCCGCCGCGCCTCGTACCTCAACGGTGCGGCGGCATGGTCGTGCTCGCCATCACCGCTTGACGTCGTCACCACGGCGACCGCCCGGTCTCCAGTTCACCGCGCCTGGAACCAGTGAACCCTTCCGCGGAGTTCGACGGAGTGGCCACGCTGGTCGCCGACGTCTCTCGGGAGGAGACAGCTCTGTGTGGCAGACGCTCACAGCCGACCTGGAGGAGCCCGCCCTGGTCGTCGAAGTCAGCGCCGACACGGCGTTCTCTGTAGGTGGGCGGGGTGGGGTGTGACGTGGGGTGATCGAGGTTCGTTGAACCTTGGGACTCGTTCTCGGGAGGGCTGCGGCAGGTTTGTTGTACGCCCCGGAGCAGGTGTCGCCGATGCGGGCGTTTCTCTCGGTACGGTCGGCGTGAGCAGATTCTCGGTCAGGCGCGCCAGGTAAGCGCGCGGCAACAGGCCTTCAACGGCGGCGAACGCGGTAAGCGGACCCCGAAAGCCGGTCCCCTATGAGCAGGGCCCGAAGAAGCGGTCTCGGCGTTCGCGTAGCAGTGTCAGAGACTCCTGCCCGATCTCGACGATGAACCCGGGGCACAGCAGCAGCTCCAGTGAGGCGCTGCACTTGTCGTTCTCCGCCCGGCGGCGTTCGTAAAGGGCCCGACCACCGGGATAGCTGAGTTCGATGCCGATCGCGGCGGCCGCGGGCGCGGTGTCAGGCAGGACGGGGTGCTCGTCGTCGCTGTGTGGGCAGGTACCGGAGTCGTAATGGGACAGCGCCTTCTCCAGCGCGCTGATCAGCCCGTCGAGGACCGATTTCCTGCGTACCACGCCGGAAGCGGCGTACCAGGCGACTGCCCGGACGACCATGATCCGCCCGGACCGGTCGTCCGGGTCCTCGGCGGCCCTCAGGGCGCAGCCCTGCTCCTCGATCTCCACCTCGACGTCGGTGCCGCACTGCGGATAGCCCTCAAGGAAGGCAGACAGCGAGTCGAGGGTGTCGTGGGCCTCTTGCGGAAGGCGCGGTGGGACGTTGGCGACGGAGCCAGGGTCGAGGGCGTCCAGGGCGATCCGCGCGAATCCGGCGGCGTTGCACGGGCAGCACCACTGGTCGCGTGACCAGTCCTCGTACCATTCCTCCGACTCGTCGAGGAGCGGCACCAGCCAGCCCGCCAACTCCTCGTCCTCCTCCTCGTCATGGATCTCGTACGGATGGGAGGCATGCGCGCAGCCCTGTGCCGACAGGGCCGCCTCCGCCGTCCGGAGCGCCCGGAGCGCGGCCTCCTTCACGCCATCGCCCGGCAGCCAGTTGAGATATCGCCCGGCCACCACCATGCCGAATACCCATACGTAAGCCAGCGAGCCGCCCGGGTCGGCGGCGAGCCGTGCCGCGCAGTCAAGGACACGCCGGTCGTAGGCACTGTTCTGGCCGTAGTCGTACTTGAAGGCGAGTTCCTCCCAGGACGCGACGAGTTCCTCGATGTCTTCGATGTCGACGTCGACGGGATGGGGAGCCGGGCTCGTCTCGTTCTTCGTCACAGTGATCACGACGTGCCGGCGTCTGACCGAGTTCCTTCCAAGGCCGTGAACTTCCCAAGGTTCGATCCGGCGGATCAGGGCGTCATAGGCTCCAGGCCATGCACAGCACCCTGACGGAGCACGCCCGGTGTCTCTACGGAGACGAGTACCGGCCCACGCCTCCGTGCGGGCTCGAACACCGGGAGCACTTCTTCGTCGAGGAGTTGACCTTCGCCGACACGGATTCGATCCTCGCCATGCTGCGCGGACTCTGCCCGCACATGGTTGACGGCCGCTTGCCGGTCTGGATCCGGAACCTGGCCTATCGCCTGGTGCTCTTGCAGCGGCCGGACGAGCCGGCACTGATGCGAGAGGCCGCCGAGAACCTGTGGATGCACGGCCCGGACTGGGACGACGTCGCAGCCGACCTGATGAAGCGGGCCGATGTGCTGGAAGCGGGCTGACCAAGGCCTGAGCCAGGGGCGTATCGAGGTGACGGTGACAGTGCCGTGGAAGACGGAGGCGCAGCTTGTCGCAACGCGTCGCCACGGCCCGGGAGCGCTTGAGCCGGTTGATCGTGCGCTCGACCGCCTTCCAGCACTTGTACATCTCCGTGGCGAAGTCCGCGGGTCGGCCTCCTCGGGTTGCCCCTGCGTCGGCGGTCTGACCCTGGTCCCTCGGCTCGGGATGCTGTGCTTGATCTGACGTCTGCGCAGGTAGCGGCGATTGCGGCGGGAGCTGTACGCCTTTTACCCCCCAGGCGGTCGGGACGCATGCACGGATGACCACCGCAGCGGCGCTTGCCCCGGAACGGTCCAGGACCGGGACCCGCTGCGGGCGTCGCCCCACTGACCGGGCACAGCTGGACGCAGGCGCCGACGCCTTTCAGCGTCCAAGGCGTCCAAGGCGTCCAAGGCGTCCAAGGCGTCCAAGGATCACGGCCAACATGACGCTGAACTCGTGGATCCGGCGAGGCCGACGAACACGCCGAGCAGCATGGCTGCGCCGGCAAGCAGGGCCACGAGTGACCCCAGGGCATTGCTGCCCAACCCGTCGAGCAGCGCCCAGGCCGCGCCTCCAACCACCAGCGCGGCCAGGGCGGCGGCGTTGGTCAGCCGCGCGTAGGTGCGCAGCATGCGCGTGCCGTCCAGATCGCCGCCCGGTTGCCTGCGCAGGCGGCGCCAGGCAACTGCGCTGCCGATGGTGACGGCCAGTCCGTAGGAGGCGGCCATACCGACGATGGCCCAGCGCGACGGAAGGAGCACAAAGCACAGCTCGGAGGCCGAAGCATTCACCAGGGCGACAACGAGGGTGTCGAAAAAGGCGTGCGGGTGTCCTCGTAGGGAGCTACCGATGTGCACGGAGCCGGACCCGTCCGCCCTGGGCGGGAACGAGGGTCACTGACACGAGCCGAGCGGGTTCCAGAGGGCCGGCGGGCCCGGGGACGGCCGCCGCGAGGATCTCCCTCAGAACGGTCTCGGTTTCCAACTGGGCCAGCGACACCCCGATACAGCGCCGCACGCCGCCGCCGAAGGGCGTCAGCGAGTAGGGCACCGGGTCCGTGCCCAGGTGACGCTCGGGCCGGAAGGCGTCCGGCTCCGGCCACAGCTCGGGGTCGAGGTGAGTGAGCGAGAACAGTGCCGCGACGAACGCGTGCCGCGGCACCGGCCGACCGCCGAGCTCCGTGTCGTGCGCGGCGGTGCGCATGGCGTTGTAGACGGCGGGGCGCAGTCGGCCGGACTCCTTGATGGTCGCCTTGAGCAGGCGGTCCGAGCCCTCGTCGAGGTCGGCGATCAGGTCGTCGCGGGCGGCGGGATGGTGGGCGAGCAGATGCAGCGTCCAGGCGATCGTGGTCGCCGTGGTCTCGTAACCGGCCAGCACGAGGCCGGCAAGCTCGTCCAGGAGCTGCGCGTCGTCCAGCCCGGCCCCGTGCTCGTCGCGTGCGTCGAGCAGCATGGACAGCACGTCGTCGCGGTGGACACGGTCGGGCGCGGCCCGGCGTGCGGCGATCTCCTCGCGGGCCAGGTCCCGTACGGTCTCGCGGAGCCGGTGGAAACGGCCGCCCGGGGAGAGCGGTCCGAAATCGCGCTGCAACGGCTTGGGCAGGAACAGGACGGCCAGGTTTCCCATGGCGGCGAACGAGCTCAGCGCATGCCGGAAGATCTCGACCCGGGCGGGGTCCGTCAGGCCGAAGACCACCCTCAGAATGACGTCGAGCGTCAGCCGCTGCGCCCAGGGCCGCAGGGGCACGCCATCGCCGGACAGCAGAGCGGGAAGCTCGGTGTGTACAAGCTCCCGCACCCGCTCCGTCCAACAGTTGATCCGGGCCCCGTGGAACGGGGGCAGCAGGAGTTTGCGATGGCCCAGATGCACGGGTGGTGGCGTGCAGATCAGCGAACCGCCGCCGACGGCGGGCGCCAGCAGGGCAGCGGCGTCACCGCCGGTGAACCGGGCGTGGTCGGTCAGCACGGCCCGGTTGGACGCGGCATCGGCCGCGCACACCAGGGCACCGCGGTAGGGGAAGGTGCGGAGCGAGAAGACCGGGCCGAACCGCCGGCGCAGGGATCGCGCGTAGCCCTGGGGTTCCAGGAGCATCCGTGCCGTCTGCACGGCCCGCGGGGCACGCGCGGCCGGTGGGAAGAGCCGCGGATCCCACGACGGCTCCCGGGTGAACGCATCGTTCATGGCCGGTGGTACTCCTCGGAACGGTGGACAGCGGACGGTGAACGGCGAGCCCATACGGCCGGCTCAGCCGGGCGGAGGCGGCTGCTGCCACGGCCCCTGCGGGTCGTCGTAGGCGGCTTCGTAGCCGTCAGTGGCGATGGGAGCCTGGAGGATTGTGTCCGGAATGGCGAAGGCCTCCACGAGGGCGAGTGCGTCGGGGGCCAGTGCGGCGCTGACGCGGTCGACGGCGGGGGCCAGGTCCCGGACCGCTTCGGCGGTCAGGTGCCCGTCCGCCAGCAGCAACCCCGCATGGGGTGCCAGGCGTTGCAGTGCGAACAACTGGAAGAGCTGCTCGAGCAGGCGCCGCGTGGCGTCATCGCCGACGCGGTCGGCGGCGGCCAGAAAGGCCTGGGCGGCCCGCCGGGCGGCGTACGCGTCGACGAGGTCCAACGCCGGGTTCACCGCATGGTTCCAGCGTTCCATCGGGCCGACGCTGGGGCGGCTGAGCCGGCTGCGGGCGTACTGGTGGCAGTACAGCTCATGGCGCACGAGCAGGTCGAGCAGGAGAGCACAGTCGGTCAACGGGCCGGTGCGCGCGACAGGCGGCGGGGGCGGGCTGTAGCCGCGCCCGATCAACATGTCGGCACCGGCCTTCGTCCAGATGACCAGGTTGTCCCCTTCGGCGGTGATGGTGCTCTCGATCGGCGTGAGCAGGTCGACGATGCGGTTGGCCGACAGCAGCCCCTGGGCACCGCAGCGTTCCCGGCACTCGACCACGATGTCCCTGGACTGCCACGTGATCCAGCCCTTCGCCGCTGCGACAAGAACCTCCGCCTCGGCTGTCTCGGTGTTGTCCGGACCCGCACAGCAGCGGGTGGTCTCGCGCAGCAGGAACGTCGCCGCGTAGGCGCGGGCCGTGACCCCGAGCAGTCTGGTCTGGTGGCAGCGGTAGTCGAAGACCGGTACGGCGGTCCTGCTCGCCGGGGCGAAGGTGTGCCGGCGATGGGCATACCGCACGGAGATGGTGAGGCAGGCCCGGGCTCCGGCCAACGCCGCCGCGCTCAGGCAGAGTTTGCCTGTGGCGACGCGCTGGATGGACCGCAGGAACCGGCGGCGACGGCTGCCGAGCGTGCTGTGGAAGGCGCCTTCGGTGGTCAGGTCCGCGTGGTCGCCGGCCAGCAGCGCCGTCCGCGGCAGTCCCACCTGGTCGAACGAGGTGATGGCGTGATCGACGGCCGACCCGGGAATCTCCGAGAGGGGGCGCACCCGGATACCGGGCAGCGGCCCCTGTCCGTCGCGCAGCGGAACCAGGAACAGGAACACTCCGCAGTCCTGGTCACGGACGATCAGCCTGGCCGCGACCAGACCGCTCTTGGGCCCGCCGGCGGGCCCGGTGTTGGGCATGAACTTCTGGGCGCCGGGCGAGGGGGTGTGCAGGACGAAGGTGTCGGTATCCGTCCGGTAGGTCGCCGTGGTCTCCAATTCGGCGGCGTTGTTTCCGTAGCCGAGTTCGGTGATCAGGGCCGTGCCGTATTGCCGCAGCCGGGTGAACGGCAGGAGGTCAATCGTGCGTCGGGGGTCGAGGCGGAGGAGGCTGCCCAGGAACAGGTTGTAGTGAATGGTCGCCAGGGTGGTCAGCGAGCCGTCGACCACGCCCAACCACTCGTGCAGCGATACCAGTTGGTCAGTCGCTGTGACCATGCCCGCGACAGAATCGATTTCTTCGTTGACGACCCGTAAACGCTCATAGGCGAGTTCGGAACGCTCTGCGGATGACAATCCGTCGCGGTAGCGGAAAATATCCCGGCGGAATACTTCTGTCCAGGGTCTGTGTAAATCGTCGAAACGCCCGTCATAGAGCACGTCGGTCAGTAGCGGTACCTGCAATCGGTCCGCCGGGGCGGCGGTGGTGTGGGCCGTAGCGCAAGAGCCCGTTCCCACCGCCGCGATCGCGTCCAAGGTGGGCTTACCTCAGAGTGCGCCGAAGAGCAGATGGCTTGAGGTTCCGGCCGGTTCCTCATTGCGGTAGTACTGCGCGGCGGAGGTCATGAGCTGGTCCTTCGTCAGCTGCCCGTCCTGCTCCGTCAGGCCATCGAAGGTCGCCCCGGCCTCGGTCGCGGGGACACCAATGGCGGCGAGGACGGTGACGAAGTCCTCCTTGCCGACCAGGCCGTCGTCATCCCGGTCAGCGAGGTGGAAGCCGGCCTGGTAGAGCGGGCCGACCAGGGTGTCGAAATTGACGCTCACCTGGCGCAGGGCCTGACGGAATTCGTCCCTGTCGATCCGGCCATCACCGTCGGCATCGGCGGTCTCACGCAGAGCGCGCCAGTAGTTCATCATCGCGTCGGCATACTTCTCGCCCTTCGCCGTGCGCTCCTCGCTGGAGGCGGTCAGCACTCGGGCGGCCATCAGCTCGAAGTCCTCTTCTGCGATCACACCGTCGCCATTGACATCCAGCAACGAGAAAAGCTTTTCGTACTTTTGATCCAGCAGTGCGCCCACGCGGTCCTCCAGTGCCGACGGTTCCCCCGAAGCGGTTCGAGAGTACCGGCGTACGATCGGGTGAATCGACCCATCATGTGAGCCTCGTTCGCGTGAAAAATGCTCGTCATGATTGACGCTTTCTCGAATTTCTCACCCCTCCCGGCCGGAGCGGACCTAGGACTTGTCCGGCCGATCATGTTGATGGGCAGGGTGCGCGAGCGGGGTGCCAGTGAGCGGAAAGCAATGAGGCCAGCAGTGCGCCGCCTGCGAGCCCAGCCCGTAGAAACCGGTCACCTCGTGTCGGAGCCGGAGCGCCAGGCTTCGGCCAGGGGCCATGTGGTGGTTGGTGGCCTGGGCGACGGTGGTGACTGTGGTGTCGTCGTAGACGGAGTACCACTTTCGGAAGGCCCGTGCGTCGGCCGCGGGTTCGGCGCGCGCCCGGCTCACTTCTTCTTCACGCCCTCGTTCCAGATCAGCTTGGCGATGTTCGGCTGCACGGCCGTGGTGATGATGCCCATGGCCGTACGGACATATCGCCGCTCCGCCATCTCGTGCAGCATGCCGGCGGCGAGGTCGGCACGGGCGGTGAAGACACCGTCGGCGCTGTGCTCGGCGGTGTGGTAGGCCGTGACGACGGGGTGTTCGAAGAGGCCCGAGGGCCGGACCAGGGTCCAGTCGAGGTCCGTCTGATGGATCACGTCCTCCATACGGCGCATGTCCTCGTGGAGGGTACGGCCGAGGCGTCGGTTCACCAACGGGTCGAGTACATGATTGAAGAAGTGGGCGCCGGTGGGGCGCCAGTTCGGGTCGGCGATGCTGGAGCTGACGGCGAGCAGTCGCTTGATGCCGTGGCGGGCCATGGCACCGGTGATGGCCGTGGCGCTCGCCGAGTAGGTGGTGATGGTCTCCTTGCTGAAGCGGGCACCCAGCGCGGACAGGACGGCGTCCGTGCCGCCGATCGCGGCGTCGACGGCTGCCGGGTCGGTGGCGTCGGCGACGGCGACGGTGAGGCCGGGCCGTGCGGGGAGGGAGCCGGAGCGGCGGGTCACGGCGACGACCTCGTGGCCGGCGGCGAGGGCCTGGTCGGTGAGTCGGCGGCCGGTCGGTCCGTTGGGGCCGAAGATGGCGATACGCATGGTGTCGGGGCATCCCTTCGTGTGGTTCCCGGAATGCCCTTGACTGTGCCGGTCACGAAACGCAGGCTCACCCCTGATGAATAACGCTGCTCCGGCACCCGTCCGGCCCCGAGGCCGTCCCCGCGGCAACCCGCCGACCCGCGAGTCGATCGTCTCCGCGGCCCGTGCGCTGTTCCTGGAGCACGGGTATCGGCGCACCACCCTGCGTGGGGTGGCCGGGGCCGCCGGGGTCGACCCGGCGCTGATCGCGTACCACTTCGGCTCGAAGAAGGGCCTGTTCGCGGACGTGATGCAGTTCCAGTGTGCCAACGCGCTGACGGTGGACGCCGTGCTGAGCGGAGACCCGGCCACTCTCCCCGACCGCCTGATCGACGCGGTGACGGACCTGTGGGAGGACACGGACTTCCGGCGGCTGACCACCCGGGGCGAGGAGGCCGCCGAGGTGATCCGCGAATACCTGGAACGCGAGCTGCTGACCCGGCTTGTTGAATTTCTCGGCGGCCGGGACGCGACCGCCCGCGCCACGGCTGTGGTGACGATCCTCGGCGGCCTCATCTACACCCGCTACCTCAACCCCCTCCCCACCCCCGCCGCTCTCGCCCCGTCCGAGATGCGCCGCGTGCTCACACCGGCGCTGCACGCGGCACTGGCCCCGAGGCGGCGCACCGTGGCAACCACCAGAGCAGGCCGCCGTGGCTCACCGAATCCGGTGGAGGCGCCGTCCGGACTTGCCCCGTCAATGGCTCCGGTTCGGCTACCCCTGTAGGTCGGGTGGCCGTGATGGAACCGTTCCCGCAGGGCAGCGGCGTCCGCCAGCACGTTCTGGAGCGCGTTCACTTCGAGGCACATCGGCTCGCCGTCGCTGTCGCAGCGGAAGTCGGTGCGCGAGTAGGAGTCGCTGCCGAACCTTCCAGGTCCTCCAGGTCCTCACGCAAGTGCTGGGTCTCAGCAGTCGAGTAAGCGCAGGCCCTGGTGAGGTGAGCTGGTAGACAGACGGGATGGAGATCCGCACGATCCGCTACTTCCTCACGGTGGTCGACACCGGGTCCATCTCGGCGGCGTCGCGAGCCCTGCACGTCGCCCAGCCCTCGCTGTCCCGGCAGATTCGTCAGCTCGAGACGTCGCTGGGCTGCGAACTCTTTGTACGGCATCGCGGGCGGCTGCACATCAGCCCGGCCGGAGCCCGCCTGCTGCCCGTCGCCCGCGATCTGGCGACCCGGCACGACCAGGCGGTGGCGATGATGCGCGCCCTCGCCGAGGGGCGCGAGCCGCGCCTGACGGTCGCCTGCACGGTGACCACCATCAACGACGTCCTCGCGCCGCTGGCCGCCGTCTCGCGGCACGCCGTACTCAACCTGATGGAGGTCCCGACCGCTGCCATCACCGACACCGTGTCCAGCGGCCAGGCCGACCTCGGTTTCTCCTCACATCCGGGTGCGACCGACCTGGAGGTCGGCCTCGTCGTGCGCTTCCCGGTGTTCGCGCAGGTGCCCGCCGAGCACCCCTGGGCGGGCCGCCCCACCGTGCCGCTGACGGAGCTCGTGCGGGAGCCCCTCATCGTTCCCACCCTCGCCTACTCCGCGCGCAGGGTGTTCGACGACCATCTGTCGAGGATGTCCGGCCCGCTCGGTCGGCAGTCCGTGCAGGAGATGGACCTGCCGCGTGCCGCCCAGGCACTGGCGGCACGCGGGCAGGGCGTGGCGATCGTCACCGACGAACCGCAGTTCGGCCTGCACCCGATGGTGATCACCGGCCCCGCACCGGGCGAACGCGTCGACCTGCCGCTGTTCGCCCTCTGGAGCGCCACCCACTACGCCGCGGAACTCATCGGGCAGTGCGTGGCCGAGGTGCGCGACTTCTGCGTCCGCACGTTCCCCGACGCGCTGCCCGCCTGACCTCCCCGGCTGAGACTCCCGCCGCGCGCACCCGGGTCTCCCCCGGGCTGGCCCATGCCCGTCAGGCATGGCAGGTAGAGGAAACAGGTCGTGGACAGCCATGGGCGTGCTGCGAAGACTGAAACGGCGGAAAGGGCGCTGAGCCCAGTAGCCGAACTTCCCACACCCTTCGCCCCTGTCTGGCAGCGGGCAACGGGCGGCGGGCGGCGGGCGGCGGAGCAGCCGGGCGCGACGGCGCTTCCTGCCGCAGGCGCTTCCCGGCCGTCCGGAGTCGGGAGGGAACCCCGCGCCGATCCAGCATCGGCCCGACACCGAAGGACGGCCCCCATGGCCCTGACCAGCGACGAGTATCTCGGCTCTCCGTCGGACAGCCCGCCGGCCGAAGGCGACCGCTGGTTCTTCGGCCACCCCCGGGGTCTGGTGACGCTCTTCAGCGTCGAGATGTGGGAACGCTTCAGCTGGTACGCGTTGCAGGCGCTGCTGGTGCTCTATCTGTCCGACACGGCCGCCCACGGCGGACTGGGCATGGAGCAGGGCGAGGCCGCCTCCCTCGTCTCCGCGTACGGCACCCTCGTCTACCTGCTGTCGGTCGTCGGCGGATGGTTCGCGGACCGCCTCATCGGCGGCCGCAGATCCGTGCTCATCGGTGGGGTGGCGATCGCCTGCGGCCACTACGCCATGGCCGTCCCCACCGACTGGTCGACCTGGGCCGGACTCGTGCTGATCATCCTGGGCACGGGCTTCCTGAAGCCCAACGCCGCGAACGTGGTCGGCAAGCTGTACCACCGCGACGACGTCCGCCGCGACGCCGGCTTCTCGCTCTACTACATGGGTATCAACATCGGGGCGCTGCTCGGCCAGATCATCGGGGGCTGGCTCGGGCAGGGCTGGGGGTACCACTGGGGCTTCTCCTGCGCCGCCCTCGGCATGACGCTCGGTCTCGTCCAGTACGTGCTCGGCCGGCGCCATCTGCCGCACCGGGCCGACGTGCCCGACGCGCCGCTCCCGCCGGGCCAGGGCGCACAGACCGCCCGGCGGGCCGGGGCCGTCGTCCTCGCGCTGGTCGCCGTCGGCTGCGCGCTCGGTCTGACCGGCACGCTGACGCTGCGAGTGGGCATCGACCTCATCTCGGGCGTCTCGGTTGCCGTGCCCGTCATCTACTTCGTGGTCATGTTCGCCAGCCCCAGGACGGAGCGTCGGGAGAAGAGCGCCCTGGCTGCGTATGTCCCGCTGTTCCTGGCAGCCGCGGTCTTCTACGTCATCTTCAACCAGTTCTCCTCGGTGCTGACCCTGTTCGCGGCCGAACGCACGGACTCCAGCCTGTTCGGATGGCACTTCCCGTCCTCGTGGTTCGTCGCGGTCAACCCCGGCGCCGGGCTGCTGATCGCCCCGCTGCTCGCGTCCGTGTGGACCAGGATGGGGTCCCGGCAGCCCGCCACCTCACTGAAGTTCGGCGCTTCGCTGCTCTGCGTCGGAGCCTCCTTCCTGTTGATACCGGTGGCCGTGACCCTGACGCAGGGCGACCGCGTGGCAGCGCCCTGGCTGATCCTGGTGTACCTCGCGCAGACCGTGGCCGAGCTGCTGCTCGCACCGATCGGCATGGCGGTCACCTCACGTCTCGCGCCGCGGGCCTTCCACGGGCAGACCCTGGCCGTCTGGTTCTGCGCTCCCGCCATGGGGGCGGGCCTCGGCGCCCAGCTCGTCGGGTACTACGGCGAGGTGTCCGACCTCGTGTACTTCGGTGCCACCGGTGCCGTAGCCATCCTCCTCGGCATCGTCATCGCCGCCGCGACGCCATGGATCCGCCGGCGCGCCGGGGCACTCGCCTGACCCCACCGACCGATCGCCCGCACCCTCAACACCGAGTCCTCCAGGAGGAACCCTTGTCCACCACCGAGACCGTGCACGACCGGATCAGGCACGCGACGGCAGAACTGGCACCACGGCTGTGGGACATCGCGCAGGAACTGCACCGGCATCCGGAGTTGGCCTTCGAGGAGCACCGGTCCGCCGCCCTGCTCAGCAAGGAACTCGAAAGCGAGGGCTTCATCGTCGAGCGGGGCGTGGCCGGCATGGAGACGGCGTTCACGGCTCGTGCCGGGAACGGCGACGGGCCCTGTGTCGCGCTCCTGCTGGAGTACGACGCGCTGCCGGACCTCGGCCACGCGTGCGGCCACAACCTGATCGCGGGCGCCGGCCTCGGCGCCGCTCTGGCCCTTCACAACGCCATGCCGGAGATCGACGGCACCCTGCTCGTGGTCGGTACCCCCGCCGAAGAGGGCGGCGGCGGCAAGGCGATCGAGGTGGAAGCCGGGGTCTTCGACGGCGTCGACGCCGCGCTGATGTTCCATCCCGGGGTGTACAGCTGGTCCTCCGCCCCGCTGACCGCCCAGGTGCAGTACCGCGTCGGCTTCCACGGCCGGGCGGCCCACCCGACCGGCAACCCCACCGAGGGCCTGGACGCCCTCGCCGCGCTCATCCAGCTGTTCAACACCGTGGCCGTAGTGCAGCGTCGGCTGCCCGAGGGTTCCCATATCCAGGGGATCATCACCGAGGGCGGCCGGGCCACGAACATCGTGCCGGATTACGCGGAGGGCCGCTTCGGGCTCCGCGGGATCACCGGAACCCTCCTGGACGAGCTGATCGCGGAACTCGCCCGCGCCGCCGAGGGCATCGCCCTGGCCACGGGCACCAGGGTGGAGCTCACGCAGGCGTCCACGCGCTACGAACACTTCCGCAACAGCGACGTGCTGTCCGCGACCTTCGCCGAACACCTCTCGCAGGCCGGCATGACGGTGGGGGAACCTACCCCGGGCATCTACCTCGGCTCCTCCGACATCGGCAACGTGAGCGCCAGGGCCCCCGCGATCCACCCCTTCGTCGCCATCCTGGGCCCGGACGAGTCCGACCACACCCCCCGGTTCGCCGAAGCGGCCGGCGGTCCCGACGGCAGGAAGGCGATGCTGGCCTCAGCCGAGGCTCTGGCCCGCACCGCCGCAGACGTGCTGCTGCGCCCCGAACTCGGCGCCCGGGCATGGTCGGAGCTGCGCCGCAAGGAAGCCGCGGGCCTCTGACCCGGATATCCGTGGTCCCGCGCCGACGACCCGGCGGGCGCCCTTGCCCCTCGCCGATCCCTTGGCGGGCAGCGCGCTCGAACAGCTCGTCGCCGAGAGCGAACACGTCATGCTGACCTGATCCCGCGGATGTCCCGGGTCGGCCGATGAGTGACCGACCCGGGCATCCGGCTCAGGCCAGATCGAACCGATCGAGGTTCATCACCTTGTCCCACGCTGCCACGAAGTCACGCACGAACTTCTCTTCCGCGTCGGCGGACGCGTAGACCTCCGAGACGGCTCGGAGCTGGGAGTGCGAACCGAAGATGAGGTCGACGGCGGTGGCGGTCCACTTGGCCTCGCCCGTGGCACGATCTCGGCCTTCGAATACGTTCTCAGCTGAGGCCGACGCCTTCCACTCCGTGCCCATGTCGAGCAGGTTGGCGAAGAAGTCATTGGTCAATGTCTCCGGCCGGTGCGTGAAGACGCCATGCATGGACCCCGCGAAGCCGGTGTTCAGGGCGCGCATCCCGCCGAGCAGAACCGTCATCTCGGGAGCGGTCAGCGTCAACAGGCTGGCGCGGTCCAGCAGGAGCGTCTCCGGTGACAGCTTCTCTCCGGCCCGAAGGTAGTTGCGGAAGCCATCCGCCCTGGGTTCGAGCACGGCGAACGACTCCACGTCGGTCTGCTCCTGCGACGCGTCCGTACGCCCCGGTGCGAACGGGACGGTGATGTCGTGCCCGGCGTTCTTCGCAGCCCGCTCGACGGCCGCACATCCGCCCAGGACGATCAGGTCGGCGAGGGACACCTTCCTTCCGCCGGTCTGTGAACCGTTGAAGTCCTGCCGGATCTGCTCGAGGGTCTGCAACACCTCGGCCACCTCGGGCAGGTCATTGACCTCCCAGTCGCTCTGCGGCGCGAGGCGAATCCGTGCCCCGTTGGCCCCGCCACGCTTGTCGGTGCCACGGAAGCTTGCCGCCGACGCCCAAGCGGTGGTGACCAGCTGGGAGACGGACAGCCCCGAGCCGAGGATCCTGTCCTTGAGGGCAGCGATGTCCTCGTCCGCAACCAGCTCGTGATCGACCTCAGGGACGGGGTCCTGCCACAGCTGCGGCTCGGCGATCCACGGGCCGAGGTAGCGCGAGAGGGGACCCATGTCACGGTGCAGCAGCTTGTACCACGCCTTGGCGAACGCCACCGCGAGCTTGTCCGGGTTCTCGTGGAAGCTCTTGGTGATCGGCGCGTAGACCGGATCCAGCTTCAGCGCGAGGTCCGTCGTCAGCATCATGGGAGCGTGCCTCTTCGACGGATCGTGAGCATCGGGCACAGTGTCCTTGGCCGAGGGGTCCGTGGGAGTCCACTGGTGCGCGCCGGCCGGACTCGTCGTCAGCTCCCAGTCGTACCGGAACAGGTTGTCCAGGTACCCGTTGTCCCACGTCGTCGGCTTCGAAGTCCATGCGCCTTCGAGACCACTGGTGAGCGCGTCGGCGCCCTTGCCGCTGCCATGGGTGTTCCGCCAGCCGAGGCCCTGCTGTTCGAGGGGACCCGCCTCGGGTTCCGGGCCGATGTACGAGGGATCGACCGCGCCATGGCACTTCCCGAACGTGTGGCCGCCGACGATGAGCGCAGCCGTCTCCTCATCATTCATCGCCATCCGCCCGAAGGTCTCGCGGACGTCCCTGGCCGCAGCCATCGGATCCGGGTTGCCATTGGGCCCCTCCGGATTGACGTAGATCAGTCCCATCTGCACGGCACCGAAAGGAGCGGCGAGATCCCTGTCGCCGCTGTAGCGCTCATCCCCGAGCCAGGTGTCCTCCGGCCCCCAGAAGATTTCCTCGGGTTCCCAGATGTCCTCTCGCCCGAAGCCGAACCCGAAGGTCTTGAACCCCATCGACTCCATGGCACAGTTGCCGGCGAAGACCAGAAGATCGGCCCAGGAGATCTTCCGGCCGTACTTCTGCTTGACCGGCCAGAGCAACCGGCGTGCTTTGTCGAGGCTTGCGTTGTCCGGCCAACTGTTGAGGGGGGCGAAGCGCTGAGCACCGGCGCCGCCACCGCCCCGGCCATCGGCGATGCGGTACGTTCCCGCGGCATGCCAGCTCATCCGGATGAAGAGCGGCCCGTAGTGACCGTAGTCGGCAGGCCACCATTCCTGAGATGCCGTCATCACCTCGAAGACGTCCTGCTTCAGCGCGTCGAGATCGAGGGTCGCGAACTCTTCCGCGTAGGTGAAGCCTTCGTCCATCGGATTGGACCGGGATGAGTGCTGGTGGAGAATCTGAAGGTCCAGCTGGTTCGGCCACCAGTCCCGGTTCGACCGGGGCCGAGTCGACGTGGGGGCCGGGGACGGGATTACTGGGTTCTCGCTTTCGCTGCCGGACACGTCCGTCCTTCTTCCTGTCTCGGTGTTTCTGCTGGCTGCTTGCACGTGCCGTCGGTTGCCTGCTGGTGTCGAGCACTGCGACCCGCGCTCGCAACGCGCCATGGCGCCCGCCGGCTGGAAACGCCTGGCCCGACCCACGGCAACCCATGCGGGCCGGCGGCCAGCGAGAAACGTCCCTCATGCACGACGCCGATGATCGAGCCTGGGTCGGCGTCCGTATGGTCGCGCACCGCGGACCGCACTGGCACGAGAACACGCAGAGCACCACCGCGTATGACTCAAAGATCAAAGACGATGCGCTCGTCTTGGCTGCGCCATCGCCGGCGAACGCGGCATGCCCTGCGCATGCGGCCCGGAGAGCGGGAGTCACCTCCACAGCGGCGAGTCGGTGTTCACGACTCCGGAAGTCACCCTGCCACCGACAGTTGAACCCGAGAGTTCCTAGCCCTTCCTCGACATCTGCCAGCCCTTGCCGTCAACGAAACCATTGGTGCGCCTCGGGGACGGCGGCACAGCCGATGCAGGTGTGATTGCTTCGTTTGCGCCGGCATGGTGATTCGGTATCGCTGGGGTTCTGACAACGGAACCAGTACGAGAGGGCGATGTCGCCCTCACCCGCGTGGCGGAGCGGGATCGCCTGCCGGCTTGATGCCCGCCTTCGGACGGTGCGGCCAGGCTGCCTCCATGAACACAACCGAGACCGAGCTCCCCGTCCCAGCCTGGGCCAACCGCGTGGCCCACGCCATCCCGCTCGTCGCCCTCCCCGTGTGCCTCTGGCGCCTGCCGGTCATCAGTCACGGCATGGGCGGCGAGCCGCTGTCACCCACCGTCGGCCACATCGCGTACGTCGTCGCGCTCAGCGTCCTCTCCGAGATCGCCGCGCTCCTCAGCTTCGGCCTGGTACGCGGCTGGGGTGAGCGGGTGCCAGCCTGGGTACCTCGGCTCCGCGGCAACCGCATCCCGCCCGCCGCCGCGCTCGTCCCCGCCACGGCCGGAGGCCTTGTCCTTACCGCGCTCCTCGGCGTCTGGCTGTACAACGCGCTCGCCTTCGGCCCGGAAGCCTGGCCGTACGCCCCCGGCTGGAACGTCCTGGCCATGACGGTCAGCGGCCTGATGAACCTCTGGGGCCCGCTGGTCCTCATCCTCGCGTACGCCTACTATCGCCGCCGCGTCACCGCTGCCAGGAACGGCCGATGAGCAATGCGGAAGCCACCTGCCCAACAGCACCGGGTGGACGAAACTGTTCGGCGGACATCAGCCGACCGTCCCCGGCACGAAGCGGGTGGCGCGCGGGCCGACGGCGACAGCGGCGCCGAGGAGGTACAGCCTGGGCAAGTCGTCCCGGCGGGCGGCGAGGAGTCTTTCGGGGAGCCGTTCGCCCTGGCGCTTGGTGACCGTCCGGGCGGAGGAGCGGATGTGACCGCTGCGCGGCAGGCCACGCCACGCAGAGGGGCCCCGAGCCGGCGGTCGGCTCGGGGCCCGGCAACTGCTGGGATCTGCGGGATCAGTGTCTGTTACACACCAGGTGGCCCCGGTGCCAGGTCCGGGTCCAGTGGCCCGGGTGGCGGTGGCCGTGCCGGTCCCGCCAGGCCGGGTGCCAGACACGGACCCAGTGCCCATGAACCATGTGGCACCGGCCCCTGTCGACGTGCTTCGTGGGGGAATGGTCGCCGTGGTGCGACGGCGTGGCCGAGGCGACCCCCACCGAGGAGAAGGCCGCACCTCCGAGGAGGGCCACGCTGGCGGCGCCGAGAGCGATGGCGCGCTTGAACCCGTCAATCATTGAGAATCATGCCTTTCTGCATTGCGGTGATGTGGGCTGCCCCGCCTTTGGCCGGGCAGGAAGGACCATGCACCTCTGACGCTCTCTTCATCCCGTCAATGCCCATGGCTTTGCACAATGCAGACAGAAGCCTGAGTAAAGCAGATATCCTATGAATGTGGTCGATGTACGGGAAACCGCAGGATGCGGGCCGGTCCCGATCACCTAGGCCGGGGGCGCGACTTGAGACTTGTGCGCCCCCGGGTCGGCACGCCCCGATCCGGCGCGTTCTCCTCCAACAGCGCCACGACCGCGGCGTGCGCACAGGGTTGCCTGTACCGCGTCGGGGCAGCCTCGCCACCAGTGACGTGATCACCGAGCACACCTTCAGCCGGTGCACGGCCAGGGCCAGGGCCTCATGCACTGTGGTGAAAAGCCGAGGTCCTAGCCGAGGCCCCCTGCCCTCAGGTGCGGACGTGTGGTGGTCGAGAAGCGCAGCGGCTCAGTGGCTCGTGAACGGGTAGCGGGCGCGCGCCGGCTCGGCGTGTCCCGCCCTACGCCTCTGCATCGCCGGGGGACTTCCGGTTCGCTGCCTGGTTGGCGACGAGCTTCTCGACGTATCCGTCGAGGAGAGTCTCGTATTTTGCAGCGCTTTCCTCGTCCATGGTGGTGTGGCGGACGATCTTGATCCCGCTTCGGGGGTTCAGCATGTACTTGTCCGAGAGGAGAACGCGGGCCTGCATGAAGTTTTGCCGGTTCGCTACCCGCATCATTTCGTGGCGGCTCTTCTTTCCTTGCCCCTGGAAGTGTTCGGGGTTCCGCTCGACGAGTTTCCGCTGCCGTGCCAGGTCCGGGTGGCTCAGATTTTCCGGTTGGTTCACGTAGTCGTCGAGGTGACTGGTCGGCGCGTATTCGCCCTGACGGAAGCGTTCAAGGGTCCTGTCGTGAAGCTCTGTGGCCTGCTGCTTCAGGTGCCACTGGCGCCGCTGCTCCGTACGGGCATCAAGTTCCGGGCCTGCGGATTCCACCTGTTTCGAGGTGATGCCGGGGCCGGGCGGAATGATGCTCCCGTCCGGGATCGGTGACGGCTCCTCGACATCGCGATTCCATACGTCGCGGACCGCGTCGAGATTTCTGGTGATCTCGTCGTTCATCTTCTCCCGCTCATGATTGAGGGGAAGCATGGACCTCGTGCTGTCGGGCTCCTCCAGCGAGGGGGACGTGGGCTTGTTGTAGTGGATGGGGCCCAGCGTGTGGAGATCGTCGAGAAGCTCGTCGTCATGTGGCAGACCGTGCGGATGGGCGAGGTAGGCGACGTCGTCGGCCAGGTGCTTGGGGACGAAGATCTGGAACAGGCTGCCCTCTGCGGTGTCGTTGAGCGCTTCGGCCTCTTTGTAGATCTCGGCCACGCCACTGGCGTCCAGGCCGAATTTCGTTAAGAAATCCTCAATGAACGACGCCACGTTGATTTCCGTCTGGCCCTTGCCGATCTGGAAGTAATGGAAGGTCTCTTCACCGGGATGGTTCAGGCCGCCGTGGAGGGACAGGTTGGCGGAGATGATGCTGGACTTGGTGGGGACGATGTTGTCATCGATCAGCCCGTGCTGCTTCATGTCCGTCTCGAAGAACTCCGCTATGTTCCCGTACTGAGAATAGTCGGCGTCCTCCGGTCCCGGATACCTCAGGAAGTGGAAATCCTCCGGCACTTCCTCGCCGTGATGGTGGGAGTAGACCCGCTTGTAGATGTCCTGGGCCACCCGAATCCGGGGGTCCTGAGCGTGGAAGAAGGGGTAGTGGTCGGCGCCGTTTTCTTCCTCCTTCGCGATGACCTCCTGTTGTATCCGCTTGTACTGCTCCGCCTGCTCCGAGGTGATCTTCCGGCGCGGGCGCCCGTCCTGCTGCTGCTCATCCGTCAGTTCGGGTGTGGGGGTGAGGAAACGGCCGTGCACGCCCATCCGGTGCGGCCCCTGGTCCTGCAACTCGGCATTGTGAAAGGGCAGATCGAGATGCGCCTGGGAGGCCGAGTGGCTCACCCGCTGGACCGGTGCGAGCGGTGTCGTGTCCTTGGCTCCGTTCTGTGCGGGGGCAGATGCTTCCGCCGTGCGCGCGGTTCCCCCGCGCAGAGCCTCGGTCGCACCGGCCTCCGCCTCGCGCTCGAAGCGGTCCGACGGGTCCGAGATCTTCAACCCGGTTCCGTCGTCCGTTCCCGCCACCGGTCCCTGCCGTTGCTGGATGACGTGGATCAACTCATGCGCCAGGGTGTGCTTGTCGGTCCCGCCGTCGCCGATGACCACATGGTTGCCGGAGGTGAACGCACGGGCGCCCACCTCGGCGGCGGCACGCTGTGCGACGGCGCCGGTGTGCAGGCGTACGTCGGAGAAGTCCGTGCCCAGCCGCCCCTCCATCTCGGTACGCAGCGGCTCGTCCAGCGGCTGCCCGGCCGAGCGCAGCATGTCGTGCACCGTGGACCGCTGCACCGCCTGCTCGTGCCCGCCGTCCGTGCCGGTGTCGCGCCGCCGCTCCTCGAGCATCTGGGCCACCGCTGCGTTTCCGACAGTGCGTTGCAAGCTCACGAGCGCCGCCGGGGACATGGTCCCGAGGGCAGGCTGCACCGTTGCGGCTGACTGTTCCGGTGCGTTCGGCACGCGCTGTGGAGCAGTGCCTTTCTCCGGCTGTTCCTGCATGTGCACGGTGGGACCTTTCTTTGGGCTCCTTCCTTCTTTACAGAGGCGGAGGCCGACCGGGAAGGTCTGAAAGGGCAGCCTCAAGTGCACGATGGCACGTGGGATTGCACGGATTCCACGGCAAGAGCGCCGCGCCTACCTGGTTATCGTGGCGCAGCCCGGCCCCAGCAAGGTCAATCTCGGTGACACGTTCTGTACGGGCTTCCCCGCCGCGTGCGCTCTTTCCACGGCTGCTACTCCGTGGGCGAGGCGGCTGACAATCGCCCGGGGGTGCACGGGCCCGGGGCCGCTCCGCGCCGGAAAGCGTGAACCAGCCACCCGAGAAGCCCATTCGGCCAGTGGTCCGCGGCCCGTCCCGGCGGGATCATCCGGACAACCGTGTGGCGCAAACCGAGTGCATCGCTCCCCCACCAGCAGGTCGGAGCGGTTTCAAGTAAACGTGAGATAGGGCATATTGCTGCGACTTTACTCTCCCATTGCCTGCTGTGTTTCGATGGGGCCGTCCACTTTTGATCAACCCGCCCACATCCGACGGCAGTCGCCGGCGTCACGCCGGCAAGACCGATGGGGATGCTCATACTCATGCCCGAAAACTGCCCTGAACTACCCCTTTCCGAGGCTCAACTCGGGGTCTGGCTGGCGGAGCGTGCCGGGCACAGCCGTCCCGGTGCCTATCAATGGGCTGAATACCTCGTCCTGGACGGCGATGTCGACGCCGGCCTCCTGGCCGCGGCAGTCACCGGAGCGGCTGCCGACTGCGAGGCGGTCAACGTCCGCATCGTCGAAACGGCGGGGTCTTCTCCGGTGCAACGACTGCTCCGGGACCCGGAACACACCGTCGAAGTGGTCGACTTGCGGGGCGCGTCCGACCCGGATACCGCCGCACTGACGTGGATGCGAGCCGCCATGGCCGAGGCCGGGGGCAGTGACGCCGGGCCGTTGTTCCTGGCGGCCGTCCTGCGTGTCACCGACGACCGCTCGCTGGTGTTCCACCGGGTTCACCACATCGCTCTGGACGGGGCGGGTATGGCCCTGTTCGCCGAACGCGTCGCCGAGATCTACAGCTGTCTGTACGACGGGCGCGCCGTTCCGGAGAGCGACTGGACCGGACTCCGTCCCTTGGTGCACGCCGAGGCCGCCTACCGGGACGCCGGCGAACGCACCGCGGACCGGGACTGGTGGCTGAAGCGACTGGCCGGGCGGCCGGACTTCCTGAGCCTCGGCACCCATGCGGCCGCGGCCATGGACCGGTCGTTGCGGCTGACGAGAGTGCTGTCGACGGAGGACTTCGCCCGTTTACGGGACGGTGCGCAACGGCTCGGGCACCGCTGGACCCGGCTGCTCACCGCGGCTTCCGCGGTCTACCTGCATGCGGTGACCGGTAGCCGCGAGGTCGTACTGAGCCTGCCGGTCGCCGGTCGTCCGGCCGGACTCGCCCGGACCGTGCCCGCGATGTCGGCCAACGTCCTCCCCCTGCGGTTGCACGTCGATCCGGCGGCCCCCGTCGGTGCTCTGCTCGACCAAGTCGCCGACGAACTGCGGCTGGTGCGCCGTCACCAGTGGTACCGGGGTGAGCACCTGCGGCGTGAGCTGGGCTACCCCGAGGACGGCCGGAAGTTCTTCGGTCCGGTGCTCAACATCCAGCGTTTTGACCGGCCGTTGCGGTTCGGTCCGTCGACCGCGAGCGTCCACAACCTCCAAGCGCCGCCGTCGGAGGACCTCTCGATCGTCGCCTATGACCGTGGCGACGGGGTGCTGCGCCTCGACTTCGACGCCAATCCCGCCAACCACAGTGCGGAGTTGCTGCATGACGTCGCCGACCGTTTCCTGCACGTGTTGTGGCAGGTGGCGGAGGCCGACCGGGAGACACCACCGGCGCGGATCGCGGCGTCCACCGCGAGGGAGCGCCGGCACAGCGCCGCTCTGGGCACCGGTGACCGCACGTCGGCCGCGCCGTGCGGCACGGTCGTCGGCCGGTTCGCCGAGCAGGCGTCCCGCACGCCCGATGCTGTCGCGGTCCGCTCGGCCGAGACCGGGGAGCGGCTGACCTACCGCGAGCTGGACGCGCGGAGTTCGGCGCTGGCCGCCGCGATCGCCGCGGCCGGGGCGGGCCCGGAGCGGACCGTCGCGCTGCTGCTCGAACGATCGGTGGACTTGGTCGTCGCGGCGCTCGCGGTGGTGAAGGCGGGCGCGGCCTATGTTCCCCTGCAACGGGACGACGCGGTCTCCCGGCAGGAAGCGGTGCTGTCCGATGCGGGAGCGCGGGTGCTGCTCACCGACCGGGACACCGCAGAGGATCGCATCGTCGCGCTGGTACGTGACCGTGGGGTGCGGCAATTGGACGTACGGGAGGGGGGAACCGCGGCGGGGAACCCGCGGGCGACGGAGCCCTGGGCGACGCCGGATGCGCTGGCGTGCGTGATGTTCACCTCCGGGTCCACGGGGCGTCCCAAGGGGGTCGCGATCACCCAGGGCAACCTGGCCGGGCTCGCCGCCGACCGGTGGTGGTCCGAGGGCGGCGCGGACCGGGTGCTGCTGCACTCGCCGCACGCCTTCGACGCGTTCAACCTGGAACTATGGGTGCCGTTGCTGACCGGTGGCGAGGTGGTCGTCGCCCCGCCGGGGAGGCTGGACCCGGCCGGACTGTCCCGGATCACGGCCGCCACCGGGATCACCGGACTGTGGCTGACCGCCGGGCTCTTCCACGCGTTCGCCACCGAGGACCCCGCCTGTCTGGCCGGGCTGCGCCAGGTCTGGACGGGCGGTGACGTGGTGTCCCCGGCGGCGGTGCGCGCCGTGCGGTCCGCGCTGCCGGAACTCACCGTCGTCAACGGTTACGGGCCCACCGAGACCACGGTGTTCGGGACCAGGTTCGCCGTCGAGGAGATGCCGCAGGACGCCGGCTCGGTTCCCATCGGTACGCCGCTGGACGGCAAGCGGGTGCTGCTGCTCGACGACGCGCTGCGACCGGTACCACCCGGCGTGGTGGGCGAGGTGTACCTCGGGGGTGTGGGAGTCGCGCGCGGCTACTTCGGCCGGGCGGCGGCGACCGCCGAGCGTTTTGTGCCCGACCCTTCCGGCCCGCCCGGCGCCCGCGTCTACCGCACGGGCGACCTGGCCCGCTGGAACCGCGACGGCCGGCTGGAGTTCGTCGGACGCGCCGACGGGCAGATCAAGCTCCGCGGCCACCGGATCGAACTGGGGGAGATCGACGCCGCGCTGCTGGCCGAGCCCGGCGTGCGGCAGGCCGCGACGATCCTGCGCGAGGACCGGCCGGGAGTGCGGCGGCTGGTCTCCTACGTGGCCGCGTCGGGTGACACGACGCGGCTGCTCGATGGCGTGGCGGACCGGCTGCCCCCGTACATGGTGCCGTCGGCCGTGGTGGCGGTGGACCGGCTGCCGTTGACCCGCAACGGCAAGCTCGACCGGCTCGCGCTGCCCGCTCCGGAGGACGGGAGCACGGACGTGGACAGGGCTCCTCGCACCGCCGTCGAGCACCGGCTGGCCGAGCTGTTCGGCGAGGTCCTCGGCCTGGAAAGCGTGCCGCTCGACAAGGATTTCTTCCAGCTCGGCGGCGACAGCATCAAGGCGATCCAGCTCGCCGGTGCGGCGCAGCGGGCCGGTCTGGCCGTCAGCACCCCGGACGTGTTCCGCACACCCACCGTCTCCGCCCTCGCCGAAAGCATGGGAGCGGCGCCGGAACCGGGGCACCGGATCGCGCTGGGGGACGCGGACGATCCCACGGTCCCGCTCACGCCGGTCATGCACTGGCTGCGCGAACGCGGGGGGCCGATCGACGGCTTCGTCCAGTCCCTGACCGTGCGTACTCCGGCGGGTATGACCGAAGCGCAGGTGCGTGCGGTGGTGCAGGCGCTGGTCGATCACCACGCCATGCTGCGGTTCGCGCTGAGAGCGGTGGACGGGCTGTGGGCTCTGCAAGTGCTGCCGCACGCCACCGTCGAGCTCAACCGGCCGGGTACCACGCTCGATCCCGAGCACGGGCGGGTGATCCACGCGGCCTGGCGCGATCCCGGGCCGGCCGAGCCGGGCGAGCTGACCCTCACGGTGCACCATCTCGGCGTCGACGGTGTCTCCTGGCGCATCCTCCGGGAAGACCTGCGCACCGCATGGGAGGCCGTCCGGCACGGGCGCACACCGCAGCTGCAACCGACGGGGACCTCCTTCCCTCAGTGGGCGAAGGCACTGGTCCAGTACGCGCACCACCCGTCCGTGCTCGGGGATTTCTCCCGGTGGAATGCGGTACCCGAGGATCCGCCCGTCGCCGGCCGTGCGCTGGACGGCGGGGTGGACACCGAGGACACCCGGCACCGGCACTCCGCCACCCTGTCCGGCGCGCTCACCGCCCGTCTGGTGACCGACGCGACCGCGGCCTTCGACTGCTCGGTGCACGAACTGCTGCTGACCGCGTTCGCGCTGGCCGCCGCCGACTGGCGGGAGGGACCGGACGCGCTGCTGGTGGACCTCGAAGGCCACGGGCGCGAGGAGTTCGCCGCCAACCTGGACCTGTCCCGTACGGTCGGCTGGTTCACCACCCTGTGCCCCGTGGTGCTCGATCCCGGCTGCTCCTGGGCGGACGCCCGCACCGATCCGGCCGCACTGGACGGCGCAGTGGCCCGGGTGCGGTCCTGCGTACGGGACGCCGCGCGCGCCGGTCTGACCTACGGTCTGCTGCGCCACCTCAACCCGCAGACCGGTCCGGCGCTGGCCGCCCGGCCGTCGCCGCAGTTCGCGTTCAACTACCTGGGCCGGTTCGACGTCGGCGGTGACGGCGACTGGGCGGTGCCGGCCGACTCCTCGGTGCTCGACCCGACCACCGGCGGCAAGCTGGCGATGGGCCACACCGTGGAACTCGACGCGGTGATCACCGATCATCCGGACGGCCCCCGGCTCGTGGCCCACTGGTCCTGGCCGGGTGAACTGCTCACCGAAGAGCGGGTCTCCGGGCTCGCGCGCCGGTGGTCCGACGTGCTCGAGGCCCTGGCGCGGCGGGCCCACGTCCGGGCCACGGGTGAGCTGCCGCTGCCGCCGCTGGCGCAGGGGCTGCTGTTCCACTCGCTCTACGACCACGACGGCACCGACCCGTACCTCGTCCAGTTCGTCTTCGAACTCGGCGGAGCCCTGGACCCGGCCGCGCTGCGCGACGCGCTCCACCGCCTGCTGCTGCGCCATCCCCAGCTCTCCGCGGGCGTGCGGCACGGTCCGTCGGGGCGTCCCGTCCAGGTGGTCGTCCCGGATTTCACCGTGGAATGGCAGGAGATACCCGCAGATGAGGATCTGGAGCGTTTCCTCGATGCCGACCGCGGGCGGCGGTTCGACCTCGCCACTCCCCCGCTGGTCCGCGCGGCGCTGTCGCACCATGCCGACGAGCGGCACACGTTCGTTCTGACCACGCACCACCTCCTGCTGGACGGCTGGTCCATGCCGATCCTGATCAAGGAGTTGTTCTCGCTCTACGCCGGCCACGCGCTGCCGCCCGCGACGCCGTACCGCGACTTCCTCGACTGGCTGTCCGCACGGGACTCCCGCGCGGACGAGGCCGCCTGGCGCGCGCTGCTGTCGTCCGTGGACGGTCCGACGCTGGTCGGCGGAGCGGGACGGCGTGGTGCGGCCGCGGCCCGGCACCGGTCGACGGCCGAGCTGGAACCCGCCACGAGCGCGCGGATCGACGCCGTGGCGCGGCAGTACGGGCTGACCAGCAATGTCGTCGTCCAGCTGGCATGGGCGGTCCTGCTCGGTACCCTGACCGGCCGCGACGACGTGGTGTTCGGCGCGACGGTGTCCGGCAGGCCGGCGGAGCTGCCCGGTGCGGAGCACATCGTCGGCCTGCTGATCAACACCATCCCCGTGCGGGTCCGCCTCGATCCTCGCCGGTCGGTCGCCGAATCCCTCGCGGACCTGCGCGCCCAGCACCTGTCCCTGTGGGACCACCAGCACGCCGACCTGACGCAGTTGCAGTCGATCGCCGGGCATGCCGAACTCTTCGACACCGTCGTGGTCTTCGAGAACTATCCAATCGACGAGGACGCACTGCGCGATCTCGTGCCCGGCCTGGAACTCCGGGACGTCCAGGGACGGGACGGCACGCACTACCCGCTGACGCTGATCGCCATGCCGGGCGACGGCCGTCTGCGACTCCGACTCGACCACAGCGGCGACCTGTTCGACGAGGAAGAAGCCCGCCGGCTCCTCGACCGCCTCGGCGCGCTGCTCGACCGGATCACCGCGCGTCCGGAGGCGCGGTTGGGGCAGCTCGATCTGCTGCTGCCGGACGAACGGGAGAGGCCGGCGGCCACCGGAGACGAGCCCGCCCCGGCCGCCCTGCCCGCGCTGTTCGAGGAGCAGGTGCGCCGGCGGCCGTCGGCCCCGGCCCTCACCTGCGGGGACACCACCCTGTCGTACGGGGAGCTCAACGCGCGGGCGAACCGTCTGGCGCGGCTCCTCGTCGCGCGCGGGGCCGGGCCGGAACGCCTGGTGGCCCTGGTACTCGGACGTTCCGCGGACCTCGTGGTCGCGGTGCTGGCCGTGCTGAAGTCGGGTGCCGGCTACCTGCCTCTGGACCCGGCCCACCCGGAGGAGCGGGTGCGGCAGGTGCTGGCCGACGCCGCTCCCGTGCTCGTCGTGACCGACGAGCCGCTCGCGGTGCCGGATCCGCAGATCGTGCTCGACGGCACCGATCCGGCCGCCCGCTACCCGGCGGACGACCTCGGTCTGACCGTGGACCCCGAAAGCGTCGCCTACGCGATCTACACCTCGGGCTCCACCGGAGCGCCCAAGGGTGTCGTGGTGTCGCACCACAATGTCGGGCGGCTGCTCGCGGTGACCGACGGCCGGTTCGGCTTCGGCGACGACGATGTGCACACGTTGTTCCACTCCTACGCCTTCGACGTCTCGGTGTGGGAGCTGTGGACGGCGCTGGGCCGTGGAGGCCGTTTGGTGGTGGTGCCGGACGACGTCGCCAGGTCACCACGGGAACTCCTGGAGCTGCTCGCCCGGGAGCGGGTCACCGCGCTGAGCCAGACCCCCTCGGCGTTCTACCAGCTCATGCGGGCCGAATCGGAGACGGAACCGGGCGGGCTGCCCGCGCTGCGGGTCGTCGTGTTCGCCGGTGAGGCGCTGGAATTCTCCCGCATCCGCTCCTGGCACGGCCCCGGCCGGCCGAAGCTCGTCAACATGTACGGGATCACCGAGACCACCGTGCACTCGACCTACGCCGAGCTGACCGATCCCGACGAAACGGCCGGCGTCATCGGCACCGCGCTGCCCGATCTGCAACTGCACCTGCTGGACCACGCGCTACGGCCGGTCCCGCCGGGCTGCCCGGGCGAGATCCATGTGGCCGGTCCCGGTGTGACGCGCGGGTACCTGGGACGCCCCGGACTCACCGCGAGCCGATTCGTCGCCGACCCCTTCGGCGCGCCCGGTGCCCGGATGTACCGCTCCGGGGACCTCGCACGGCGCCGGTCCGACGGCACGCTGGAGTATCTGGGCCGGACGGATCACCAGGTGAAGGTCCGCGGTTACCGGATCGAGCCCGGGGAGGTCGAGCAGGTCCTGGAACGGCACCCCGCCGTGGAGCGCGCCGTGGTGCTCGCCGACGCGGATGCCGACGGCAGCCGACTGCTCTGCTACGCCGTGACGAAGGAGGATCCGGCACCCGCCGAGCTGCGCGCGTACGCCCGGACGGTCCTGCCGGCCCACATGGTGCCCGCGTTCATCCTGCCGGTCGACGCGATCCCGCTGACCGGCAACGGCAAGCTGGACCGCAGGGCCCTGCCGCGACCGGAGTCCGCACTGCCGGTGAGCCGCCCTCCGGCGACCGGGCGGGAACGGCTCCTGTGCGCACTGTTCGCCGAGACGCTGGGGGTCCCCGAGGTCGGCGCGGAGGACAGCTTCTTCGATCTAGGCGGGCATTCGCTGCTGGCCACCCGCCTGATCAACCGGGTGCGGACGGAGACCGGATGCGAGCTGAGCATCCGCACCCTGTTCGACGCCCCGGTCGTCGCCGAACTGGCGAGGTGCCTGCCGGAGCCGGCCAGGGCCACGCGCGGCGAACTCGCCACGGTCGCACGGCCGGAGCGGATCCCGCTCTCCCCCGCGCAGCGGAGACTGTGGTTCTTCAGCCGGCTGGCCGGCCCCAACTCGGTCTACAACATGTCCTTCGCGACGCGGCTGAGCGGTCCCCTGGCGACGGATCACCTGTACGCGGCGCTCGGCGATGTGCTCGTCCGGCACGAAAGCCTGCGCACCACCGTCGACGAGATCGACGGCGAGCCCTACCAGCACATCGGCACGGCCGAGGAGCTGTCGTTCCAGGTGGTGACCACATCGGAGGCCGAGCTGCCCGGCCTGCTCGCCGACGCGGCCACCCACGTCTTCGACCTCGCCGCCGAACTCCCCGTCCGCGTGCTGCTCTTCGAGACCGCGCCCGAGCGGCACGTGCTGCTGATCCTGCTGCACCACATCGCCGCCGACGGCTGGTCACTGGCTCCGCTGGCCCGCGACCTGTCCACCGCCTACCGCGCACGCATCGCGGGCGAGGCCCCGCGGTGGACGAGCCGGCCCGTGCAGTACGCGGACTACGCCGTCTGGCAGCGCGGGCTCGACCTCCGCCCCGAGCTCTCGTACTGGACGGAGACACTGCGCGGTGCCCCGCAGGTGCTGCCGCTGCCGCTCGACCACGCCAGACCGCCGGTGTCCGCGCACCGCGGGGAGACCGTCGACTTCACCCTGGACGCCGACCTGCACGCACGGCTCAACCAGCTCGCACGGTCCACCGGCACCAGCCTGTTCATGGTGATGCACGCCGCGATCGCGGTGCTGCTGTCGCGCCTCGGCGCCGGTGCGGACATCCCCCTCGGCACCCCGGTGGCCGGGCGCCACGACGAGGCGCTGCACGACACCGTCGGCTGCTTCGTCAACACAGTGGTGCTGCGCACCGACCTCAGCGGCACGCCGACGTTCGCCGAACTGCTGGAGCGCGTCCGGACCACCGACCTCGACGCCTTCGCCCACCAGGAAGCGCCGTTCGAGCAGGTGGTCGAAGCGGTCAACCCGCCGCGCTCGCTCGCCGGCCACCCCCTCTTCCAGGTGATGCTGGCCTTCCAGGACACGCCGCCCGTCGCGTTCGACCTGCCGGGGCTGCGGGCCGAGCCGGTCGCCGCGCACGGCGGCGCCTCCCGCCTGGACCTGCTGTGGAGCCTGCGCCAGCACCACGGGGACGACGGTGCGGAAGCCGGCGTCGAAGGCCAACTGGAGTACGACACCGAACTGTTCACCCCGGCCTCAGCGCGTCTGCTGCTCACGCGGCTGGAAGGTCTGCTGGGGGCGATCGTGGCGGAGCCGCATCGCCGGATCGCCGACCTCCCGATCCTCGTCGCCGGCGAGCGGGAGCGGATGACCGGGCGCTGGAACTCCACCGCCCACGACGTGCCCGCGACCACCGTGGCCGGGCTGTTCGCGGCACAGGTGCTCCGCGTTCCGGACGCACCGGCCGTACGGCACGGGGACACCGTGCTCACCTACCGGGAGCTGTCCGAGCAGGCGGCCCGCATCGCGGCGGAGCTGCGTGCCCGCGGGGCCGGTCCGGGCCGACTGATCGCGCTGGAGCTGCGGCGTGACCCCGACCTGCCCGCCGCCCTGCTCGCGGTCCAGTCGACCGGCGCCGCCTATCTGCCCATCGACCCCGCGCTGCCGCCACAGCGGATCGCGGCGCTGCTGGCGGACGCCCGCCCCCTGCTGGTGGTGCGCCACGACGACGGGCTCACCGTCACCGCGGGCGCCGGGGAACCCGCGCTCGTACCGGAGAACACGGCGTACGTGACGTACACCTCGGGCTCCACCGGGCGGCCGAAGGGGGTCGTCGTGCCCCACAGCGCGCTGACGAACCTGGTGCTCGCCCTGCGCGAGCGGCTGGCGGTCGGCGCCGAGGACCGCGTACTGGCCGCCGCGCCCGCGAGCTTCGACATGTCCCAGCCCGAGCTGTACCTCCCGCTGGTCACCGGTGCCGCGATGGTGCTCGCCGGCCGAGGCGCGCTACGGGACCCCGACGAGCTGTCCGCCCTGCTCGACCGGCACCAGGTCACCGTGATGCAGGCGACCCCGTCGCTGTGGCAGACCCTCGTGACCCGGCGGCCGGACCGGCTGCGCCACATCCGCGCGGTCATCGGCGGCGAAGCGGTACCCGCGGAGCTGGCCGAAACGCTGGCCGGCCGCACGGCGTCCCTGCTGGCCTGTTACGGACCGACCGAGACCACGGTCTGGTCCACCACCCACCCCGTCGGCCGCGTGGCATCCGCCACGGTGCCCCTCGGGCGCCCCCTGTGGAACACCCGCTGCCATGTGCTCGACGCCAGGTTGCGGCCGGTACCACCGGGCGTGACCGGCGAACTGTACGTGGCCGGCGCGGGCGTGGCCACGGGCTACCTGCACCGGCCCGGACTGACCGCGACCCGGTTCGTCCCGGACCCCTTCGGCCCGGAGGGGAGCCGGATGTACCGCACCGGCGATCTCGCGTCGTGGACCGCCGACGGAGTCCTGCACTTCCACGGCCGGACCGATGACCAGGTGAAGATCCGCGGTCATCGCGTCGAACTCGGGGAGATCGAGGCCGTGCTGGCCCGCCACGAGGGCGTCGACGCGGCCGCGGTGGCCGTCCACGACCGGAAGGCCGACGACCGCCGCCTGGTCGGCTACGTCGTCCCCGCCGACGCCGATCTGCGCGCGGTGGGCGCGCACCTTGCCCGGCACCTGCCGGACTACATGGTGCCCACCCGTCTGCTCGCACTGGACCGGCTCCCCCTCAGCGCCAACGGAAAGCTGCTGCGCGACCAACTGCCCGAACCGGACTGGGCGTCCGCGGGCGACTCGCCGCCTCCGGAGAACCTCCGCGAGCACCTGATGTGCGAACTCTTCGCCGAGGTACTGGATCTGCCCCGGGTCGGGCCCGGCGACCACTTCTTCGAGCTGGGCGGGCACTCGCTCCTGGCGGCCCGGCTGACCGATCGGGTGCGGACCGTGCTCGGGCTGGAGCCGACGATCCGGAACGTCTTCGAGGCGCCCTCCCCCGCCGCGCTGAGCAGACTGCTGGACCGGCCATCGTCGCCGAGCGCACCCGCACACCTCGTGTCGTTCCGGACCACCGGCCCGGCGGCACCGGTGTTCTGCGTCCATCCGCTCAGTGGGATCAGCTGGCTGTACTCGGGACTGTTGCGGCACATCGACCCCGGCCACCCGGTGTACGGCATACAGGCCGAGGGGCCCGGCGGAGTGGCGGATCTGCCCGGCACCGTCGAAGCGATGGCCGAGCGGTATCTGGGCCTGCTGCGTGCGGTCCGCCCCAGCGGCCCCTACCACCTGGTCGGCTGGTCCTTCGGCGGACTCGTGGCGCATGCGATGGCGGTCCGGCTGCACGAACTCGGCGAGCCGGCCGGATCGCTGTTCCTGGTGGACACGGTCGCCGATGCCGAAGCCGGAACGGAACAGCCCATTGACGACCAGCGCATCTTCCGGGTGTTGCTGACGGCCGCGGGGCTCGACGGCGAGCGCTTCGCTTCGGCGGAACTCGACTTCGCCACCGTCTCGGCGCTGCTGCACCAGGAAGGCAGCGTGTTCGCCCGCTTCACCGAGGACGACATCGGCCGCGTCATCGCGGTGTCGCGCCACAACTACAGGCTCGCACGGGCCTACCCGCCACCGCGTTACCCGGGGAACACCACCTACATCGAAGCGACGGCGAGCGCGCCGCGCCGGGTCCCGCACCATGACCTGTGGCGGCCCCACGTCGGCGGCGACCTGACCGTCGGTCACACGACCGCTCCCCACCATCGTGTGCTCCAGCCGCAACACGTGGCCGAAGTCGGAATCCAACTCCGCAACCTGCTGAGGAGACTGCGTTGATCCGCACCGAGGCCGGCGCCCTGGCCGAACTGCCCGCCGGTGCACGGGTGGTGATCAGGCTGCCCAACGGCCGCGCACTGACGGACGTGCTGCTCGCCTGCTTCGACCTGCATCTCGTCGCGGTCCCGCTGCACCCGCGCGCCACCGACCGGGCGGTCGCGGGGATCGCCGAGCGCGTCTCCGCGACGGCTCTGGTGGATGTCCACGGCCTGCACCGCACCGACCTGCCCGACGTCCACGCGGCCCCCGACGACCTCGCCTTCATCATGTTCACCTCGGGCTCCACCGGCCCGCAGAAAGGGGTCATGCTCAGCCGCCGCGCTGTCCTGGGCAACGCGGCCAAGACCGCGGCACTGCACGGATTGGCGCCGGACCGCCCCCACGGGACCTGCCTCCCGCTGTACCACTGCAACGCACTGGTCATGTCCCTGCTCGGCACGCACCTCACCGGCACGCCGCTGACCCAGCAGGCCGCCTTCGACCCGGCCGGCTACTTCGCCGCGCTGGGCGCCGCCGGAGCCAGGACCGCCTCCATCGTGCCCGCCCTGCTGGCGGACCTGCTGGAGGTGGGCCCCGACTGGCCGGACGGCCTGGAGTACCTGATCACCGCGGCCGCCCCGCTGACCAGCGACCTCGCCCGCCGTTTCCACCGCCGCTACGGTCCGCGCCTGCGGCAGGGCTACGGCCTGACCGAGGCGGTCAACTTCAGTTTCACCATGCCCCGGCTCGACGACGCCGAGTTCCGCGACCAGTACCTGGAACACGTACCCCCGGTCGGGGCACCGCTGCCGGACACCGAACTGCGGCTGGAATCCGGTGAGGTGTGGATCAGAACGCCGGACCTGATGACCGGCTACTGGCAGGACGGCCGTACGACCGCCGCCACGGTCACCGACGACGGCTGGCTGCGCACCGGAGACCTGGGCGAACTGCGCGACGGCCTGCTCGTCCTGCGCGGCCGCGCCGGTGAGCGCATCAACCGGGGCGGGGAGAAGCACTACCCGCTCGACATCGAACACGGCTGGCGCCGAGCGGGCCTGTCCGGCCGGTTCGCGGCGGTCGCGGTGGACGAACCCGCACTCGGCCAGGACATCGGGCTGGTCGCCACGGAGCAGCCGGTCTCCGCCGTACGCGCACTGTACGAGCGGGCGCCGCTGCGCCCGGCGGCCCTCCAGTTCGGCGGCCTCCTGGCGACGTCCACCGGCAAGCCCCGGCGCAAGGACATGAGCCGGGTACTCGCCGCGCGCCGGATGGCCCCCGCACGCTACGAACGGCTGCTGCGCTACGCCGCGGCCACCGCTCACGACCTGCTGCGCTCAGGAGCCGAGCACCCCGGCCTGCGCGCGCTGGCCGCGCAGGCGGAGGACCGCCCGCACGCCCACGAGGAGGCCGTCTTCGCCGCCTTCGACTTCCTGCGCGAGCACTGGCACCACGAGGACGACGCGGAACTGTCCCGGGCCAAGGCCCACTGGCGCACGAGGCTGCTCACCGAGTGGCCTCTGGCAGTGCACGGCGAGCTCGCCGCGGAAGTATCGGCCCGCCACGGCTTCGAGGGGCCGCCGGTGCCGTTCGGCACCGAAGCCCGCTTCGGCGGCGGCACCCTGCTCGTGCTCCCGCACGGGCCCCCGGCCGACGGCCCGGTGTGGCCGCTGGGCCCGCTGCTGTCCTTCCTCGACAGTTCCACCGGGGGTGGCGGGACGGATCGCTGGGCGTGGCTGGCCCGGCTGCGCGCCCGCGGATTCCCGGCCACGGGCTGCTCGGTACTGCGCGCCGGGCGACACGACCTGGGCGGCGTGCTGTGGGCACGACAGCCGGATTCCGGACCGAACGAGCACGCTGGAGCGACTGGATGACACACGGCACCGAAACGACCGGGCGGATGAAGCAGTCCCCCGACCACGAGGACGAGATCCTCGACGTCCGGCGGCATCAGGACCCCGGCCGGAACCGGCTGACTCCGGTGGTGCAACTGCCACCGGACGTCGCCCTGAGCGTGGTCGACGCCCTCGCCGGTCTGGTCCGGGCGGCACACCGCACGGAACAGGCCCACCCCACCCCCGCCGATGTGCTCACCCAGGCGCAGGAGTTCGAGGAGGGCGACGTCTTCATGCTGGAGCCCCCCTTCGAGGGCTTCTTCGCCGACCGTTACCTGATGGACTTCTACGACACCGCCGAACGCGACATCTGCTCGCGCATGCACCTGCACACCGGGCTACGGTTCGTGCGGATGATGACCGGTCCGGAGACCACGATCCGGGTCTCCAGCCTGTCCCCGATCACCGTGCGCCCCGCGACGACGGGCTGGACCGGTCCGCTGCGAGCTTTCACCGACGCGTTGCCCGGTACGCCCACCGGGGTGCGCCGGGAGCGGCACAACGTGATCGTGCCGCCGAACGCCTGGGTGGACATGCAGATCCCGCGCGGGGTGTCACACCAGTTCAACGCGGTGGGACCGAACGCGGTGATCGACTCGGTGCACCCGGAGGAATCCCTCGAGACGCTGCGCGAGGGAATGTCGGGATACCGGATGATGGCGCAGACCATCTTCCTCGCCAAGGACAAGAGCCCGGCCACGACCTGCGCCGACATCACCGATCCGGACCACAGCACCCGCCGCTGACCACGGCATCTGGCCGGGTACCTGCTCCGAGTCGGCACGCACCGCCGGCCACGGGCTCCGGACCACCGGCCCGAGGTGCGCAGGGTGCGAGAGCTGTGGCCGGTCGGCGATGCCCGGCGGGGGCGTCGCGCAGTGGACGCTGCCGGCGAGAACGTCACCGCGATCGGCACCTCATCGAAACGGGTACGCCACCGTGCCCGTCGTCGTGCCAGGGAACATCAGGATTCGGACTCGGTCCGCCGCTCACGCCCCAGCAGCGGCAGG
Organism: Streptomyces sp. MCA2; assembly: GCF_023544705.1. NCBI lineage: Bacteria > Bacillati > Actinomycetota > Actinomycetes > Kitasatosporales > Streptomycetaceae > Streptomyces > Streptomyces sp. MCA2. The sequence goes on along the minus strand of NZ_JAMJFM010000008.1, from coordinate 112,417 downwards.
CCCGGAGGATGCCGCAGCGCGTCCAACACGACGCGGACCGCCGCGCGAGGTGGTGAGCCGCGGCGGATCGCCGCCGTGATCGTGCGCGTCACGGGGGCCGCGAGCTCCCGGGTGGCGACGCGATAGCGGTGGTCGACCGCCAGGGCGGGCAGCAGCGCGATCGACAGCCCGGCCTCGACGTGCTGAAGGGTCATCATGTAGTTGCTGAACCGGCACACCACCCGCGGCTCGAACCCCGCATGACGGCACAGTCGCAGCGCGAGGTTCGCCATGTAGGACTGTGGGATGTCGAAGGCCCACGGCTCGTCCGCGTAGGCCGCCAGGTCCACCGCGCCGCGTCCTGCCGCGGGGTGCTCGGCCGGGACCACCAGCACGATCGAGTCGGTGGCCAGCGGTACGAGGTCGAGGTCCGGCCCCAACGGCAGTTCGTCGAAGTCCGTGGTGGTGATGATGATGTCCACGTCACCGACCCGCAGTGCGGGCATGCTCGCGTGCGGCTCCAGCTCCAGCAGCTCGACGTCCAGGTGCGGATGCTCGCGCGCCAGCCGGGTCACCGCCGGAACAGCCATGGTGTGGATCGCGCTCTGGAACGCCCCCAGTCGCACCAGCCCGGCCGGTTCCTGGCCGAACCCACGCAGCTCCGTCTCGACGGTGTCCATGTGATCGAGAATCGCCCGCGCCCGCCGCGCGAGGATCAGCCCGGCCGAGGTCAGCCGCACCCGGCGCCCCGTCCGTTCAAGGAGCTGTGTGCGCGTCTCGGCCTCGAGCACGGCGAGCTGCTGAGACACGCTCGACGGGCTCAGGTTGGCAGCCTGGGCAACTGCCCGGACGGTGCCCAGCGTGTCCAACTGACTCAGCAGCCGCAGCCTCCAGGGGTTCATCATGTCGCCATTGTTGTGCGGTTTTTCCGAACAGGACAGCCGGAATGGTGAGATGGACGTGCCACTCGGGGGCGACCTACGGTCGGGGACATGGCTGCTTCGACCACCACCGCACCGTCCACCACAACCTTCTGGGCCGATGCCGAGAGGCATCTCGTACGCTACGGCGGCGAATTCACCCCCGAGATCATCGACCGCGCGGCCGGGAGTTTCCTGTACACCGCGGACGGCCGGAAGATCCTCGACTTCACCTCCGGACAGATGAGCGCGATCCTCGGCCACTCGCACCCGGAGATCGTCGCGACGGTCCAGCGGCAGATCGCAACCCTCGACCACCTCTACAGCGGCATGCTCAGCCGGCCGGTGGTCGACCTCGCCCGGCGGCTGGCCGACACCTTGCCCGCGCCCCTGGAGAAGGCACTGCTGCTGACGACCGGCGCCGAGTCGAACGAAGCCGCAATCCGGATGGCCAAGCTCGTCACCGGCAGGCACGAGATCGTCTCGTTCGCACGGTCCTGGCACGGCATGACGCAGGGCGCCGCGTCCGCCACCTACAGCGCGGGGCGCAAGGGCTACGGCCCGGGTGCGCCCGGCAACTTCGCCATCCCGGTGCCGAACGCGTACCGGCCCGACTTCACCACCGCCGACGGCTCGCTGGACTGGCAGCGCCAGCTGGACTTCGCCTTCGACCTGATCGATGCCCAGTCGACCGGCAGCCTGGCCGCGTGCCTCGTCGAGCCGATACTCAGCTCGGGCGGCATCATCGAGCCACCGGCCGGGTATTTCGCGGCCCTGCAAGCCAAGTGCCGGGAACGCGGCATGCTGCTGATCCTCGACGAGGCCCAGACCGGCCTCTGCCGCACCGGGACCTGGTACGCGTTCGAACGCGACGGTGTCGTCCCCGACATCCTCACCCTGTCCAAGACGCTCGGTGCGGGACTGCCCCTCGCGGCCGTGGTCACCAGCGCCGAGATCGAGCAGGAGGCGCACGAGCGAGGGTTCCTGTTCTTCACCACCCATGTCGCCGACCCGCTGGTGGCAGCGGTCGGCAACACCGTCCTGGACGTCCTGATCGACGACAAACTCGACGAGCGCGCGCACTCGCTCGGCGCGTACCTCCGCCACGGTCTCCAGGACCTCGCCGACCGCCACGAGGTCGTCGGTGACATCCGCGGCCGGGGCCTGCTGGCCGGTCTCGAACTCGTCGTCGACCGCGAGACGAAACAGAGCTCGGACGAACTGGGCGCGCGAGTCACCCGGCGCTGCTTCGAACTCGGCCTGCACATGAACATCGTCCAGCTCCCCGGCATGGGCGGAGTCTTCCGAATCGCGCCGCCGCTGACCGCCACCGAGGACGAGCTCTCGCTCGCCTTGACGATTTTGGATACAGCGATCGGCGAGGCCTGCGCCGTCCTCTGGGGCCGGCAGGCGGAATACTCCGAGCAGGGCCGAGGCTGACCTGATCATGAGTGAGATTCTTGTAACGGGCGCGACCGGCAACGTCGGCCGACAAGTTGTGGTTCAGCTCCTGGCCACGGGCACCGCTGCACGTGCATTGGCGCGCGAACCCGCAACAGCCGGGCTACCGGATGGAGTCAAGGTCGCAGGCGGGGACCTGTCCGAGCCGGACACCCTGGAGGGGGCGCTGAAGGGGACCAACACAGTGTTCCTGATCTGGCCATTCCTTACGACCAAGGGCGCGCCCGCCGTGCTGGAGGCGATCGCACGACAAGACCGCCGCATCGTCTACCTCTCCTCGTCAGGTGTGAACGAGAACGCCGAACGGCAGACCGATCCGATCACCCAGCTCCACGCCGACATGGAGCGCCTGATCGAAGAATCCGGGCTGGAGTGGACCATCCTGCGGTCGAACACCATCGCCTCCAACGGGCGCGGGTGGGCCCAGCAGATCCGCACCACGCGCGCCGTTCGCGGCCCCGACATCGCCGCTACGGCGGTGATCCACGAGCGCGATATCGCGGCCGTGGCGGTCCATGCGCTGACCGAGGACGGGCATGTGGGCGCGAAGCACGTCCTGACCGGCCCGCAGGTACTGAGCAGAGCCGAGCAGGTACAGACGATCGGGGAAGCGATCGGCCGCCCGCTGACCTTCGAAAAGGTCCCCGTACAGGTCGCACGCCGGCAGATGCTCGCCGACGGCAAGCCGCCTGCTCTCGTTGAGGCGCTGCTGGCCAGCGCTGAAACGCGGCCCGAGTCGAACTTGATCACCTCCGCGGTGGAAGAGATCACCGGAGTGCCGGCGCGCACATTCCGCTCATGGGCGGAAGAGCATGCGGACGAATTCCGCTAGACGAGTAAGTCCGAAACAACTCGTGACCTCGGCGACCGGTTGGGGACTCCCAGTGACATGCCGACCCCCGGCGCTGGCCTTGACGCCGGTGTCAAGGTCTAGCGTCTCGGGTGAACAGGGAGGAGCTGCCGTGCGGATTGGGGAACTGGCCGAGCTGGCAGGGGTGAGCACGCGGTCGCTGCGTTACTACGAGGCGCAGGGGCTGCTGAGGGCTCGGCGGGCCGCCAACGGCTACCGCGAGTACGGGGACGAGGACCTGCGGATGGTGCGGGAGATCCGCTCGCTGCTGGAGCTCGGCTTCGGGCTGGAGGAGACCCGGCCGTTCGTCGAGTGCCTGCGCGACGGGCACGAGACCGGCGACCGCTGTCCTGACTCGATCGCCGTCTACCAGCACAAGCTCGCCGAGCTGGACGCCTGCATGACCCGCCTCGGCGCGGTGCGCGAGCGCGTCGCCGGGCAACTGGAGCGGGCTGTCGTGGCCCGAGCGGCCGATCCGCGCTGCGCATTCTCCCCTTGAGTTTCCGGATGATCCAGACCTGCCCGCCCGAGAGCAAGGGACGCCCTGATGACCACCAACGCCACCGCCGTCGTCACCGTAACCGACGACACCTTCGACCATCTGGTGCTGCGAAGCGCGCGACCCGTCCTCGTCGAGTTCTGGGCACCCTGGTGCGGTCCGTGCCGACAGCTGGCGCCGGTCCTGGACCAAATCGCCCATGAGGAGGCCGATCGCCTGACCGTCGCCAAGCTCAACACCGACGAGAACCCCGCCACAATGATCGCCTGCAACGTCCTTGCCGCCCCCACCCTTCAGCTCTACCGCGACGGCGAGCTCGTCAAGGAGATGGTCGGCGCGCGGCCGAAGCGGCGGCTGATGCAGGAACTGAAGGACGTCCTGCCACACGTTGGTCAGACGGATTAACCCCAAGCCGGCCAGAGAAGGAGACGGCCTTGCCTGGCCCCTCGTTCGGGGCGGGAGTGTTCGAAGGCGACTCCCGCCGCAACGTACCGGAGCACAGTGGGCAGCATGCCGGATGTGGACGGTCGTGCGCCTTCGGACGGCCCATACCGTCGCCGGTCAGGCGCGGTGCTGATGCCCGTAGTAGATGCCTACCTGCTCGTGGTATCCGGCATCGCCGAGGTGCTTTTCCTTCTCGAACTCCGGCGCATCCTTGATCTCTGCCTTGGTGCGCTCAACGTAGATCTTCTCTTCCGCGTCATCGATGCGGCTCACCGTCCCGGCGGGCAGCAGCACATGCTTACCGAAGATCCACACTCCGGTATCGACGACCAGATACGAAGCGCCAACTTCGTCCGAGTGCTTGTCGACCTTGCCGATGCTTCCATCGGTGGCCTCGACCTTGTACCCCGTCAGGCTCGCGCCCGCGGTGTAACCGGCGGTCGGCTGATAGCCCCAGATGTCGCTCATGAAATCGTCTCCTTCCTTGACTGCGATGAGGGAAACAGTGCTCTCATTCGAGGGCGCCTCCTCGCTGTCCGCGTGCCCCGCCTAGGGAACTTAACCCGGTGTCGTTGAATTTTTCACGCGTCCGACGACCACCAACCACCACGCCAGGCCTCACTAAGACCCGTCTCGAATCCCTGGTGGATCAGCAAACGGCGTCGGGGATTACGAACAGCCCCTAAAGCGCCGGGAAATCTCCTGCACCGGGCCCCTCAGAGCCTACGCAGATATGCACGCACACGGGTGGCCCGACACGTTCGTGCCGGCCCACCCTCAGCATCGAATTGTCGTTGTCTACCAGCGGTACCAGCGACCGCGCTTGCCGCCGGCTCCGGCGGAACGCAGTACGAATCCGAGCAGCCACACAGCAAGAACGACCACCGCCACGATTCACAGGGCCTTGAGCGCAAAACCAGCACAGAAGAGAAGCAGCAGCGAGCACAAAACGAGAATCAGGGGGCGACAATGATCGACCTCCAGAGCACCGCGTGCCCTCGACAACTCCTACTACTCTCGCCCGCCCGCATGAAGAGCTGGAAGATCCTCCGTGCCTGCCACCTGAAGGGCGACGGCGTCCACCACGCCATGGTCGGTATAGCCCGCCTGCACAACCTAGCCCTCGCCGGGTGAGCGCTGGCGTCACACTGCCGGGACGACTTTCTCGACTGCCTGGCCTCGCGCAGGGACAAACTGTTCGAGCTGACGGACGCATTGCTGTGCCGAGACAGGCCGGTGACCACGCTGCTGGCTCCCTCACGCTGACGGCCAAGCATCGGCGCGGGCACGGCGCAATGTACGTCGCGACATACGGCGCACTGCATGAGCGGGAACGTCGATGTGTCCCGACCGCGGCAGGAGAGGGTATGCCGACGAAGCCACGCCCCGCGTGCGCGTCCTTGCCTTCGTCAGCATCGCCGGCAGCCTCATCTGCTACCGCCCGCTCGGCCGGTGAACACCCCAGGCCGGTCGGCGTGCAGGAGGATTGCGTCCATGGACAGATCGAACGAAGCTCAAGCAACCGTCGGCAAACTCTGGGAAGAGCACCTGGCCGCGGCATTTCCCGCGGCATTGCGCGGTACGGAGCCGGCGGGCATCGACATGGTGATGCTCGATGCAGACATCGCCGGATGTGTGTTGACCTGGCAAAACACAGGCGGCTGCCTCAATGCGGATCGTCAACGGATCCTGCGCAGCCGCCTCAGCGGCCTCGATCGGGTTCTGCCGCTACTTGTCGAGACCAACGAGATCCATTACTACCAACGACTCCGCCGCTTGGCTGTCCTCACATCCGAACACGGCCCAGCGCGCACCAATTGATACGACGTCTGGGGGCGAGTGGATCTCCTTACTACGCTCAGGCCCACGTCTCCAACCCCAAGGGCCTCGACATCGACCACAGGCGTGCCGCTCTTACCTGTGATGCCGTGCGGTTCTGGACCAGGGGCGGTGTACCTGACACGCCACGCTGTTGCATTCGATGCGGCCATCGTGGGGCATACCCGCCGCGAGTTGAAAGTCACCGAAGCCCTCGGCCGCACGCCGTAGCCCCCTCCACCGCGCCAATTCGACAGCCATAGACTTCATGACCTGCGCAAAAGCGACGGGGGAACGGATCCATGAATACGGCGGCGGGTACAGGTGCGGGTGCGATCGGTGCAGCGGACTGCGAGCCTGCTCTGCTCTGCGCGGTCCGTGCCGACGACTCCGGCCTGGTGAAGAGGCTTCTTCTGGAGGGCAGCGACGCGGACGTGTGCGACGTCCGCGGGACGTCCGCGTTCTGCTTGGCGGTCGGGATGCGCTCCGGAGCCATCGCCCAACTGCTGCTCATGCACGGCGCGGATCCCGGGTTGTGCGGGCCGGACAGTCTGCTGCCGCTGCACGAGGCGGTCGATTCCGGCTCGTTGGCGCTGGTCGATGCGCTCCTGGACACCAGAGTCCGGGCACGGTACGACGATTCCGAGCTGCGGGAGGTGGGGAACCTCGCGCGTCACTGGCACGAGACGGGCGTCGAATCCGAACTGCGGCGCCGCACGGGTGCCCGGGGTGCTGTCGTGCGTATCCGGGTCCAGGACGATGAGTTCAACAGCGTCGACGAGTACTCCCTCGGCGGGATGACCGTACGAGACGGGCACGCGGGGATCCTCACGCGCCTGGAGGAACTGCTCGGCATCCACCCCTCCTTCGAGGAACTGATGGACCGGGCGCTGAGCCACCCCGACCAGGACCACACCGCATGGGGAAGTTCCACCATCCTGCTGGCCCATCGGCGCAACCGGGAGACCTGGACGGCGGCCGCGTCGCTGCGCACGCATCCGGACCCGTCCCACCGGTTGTTCGGTGCCGAGGTGTTGCGGCTGACCCATCTCTTCGACAACAGCGACGAGGACGCATTCGCCGGCCCGGCCCTGGACATCTTCGCCGACTGGTCGGCCGAGGAGGCGGACCTCGATGTGCTCACCGAGGTGCTGATAGCTGTCGGAGAACATGCCGGCCCCCGAGCAGAGGCGGCCCTCCTGCCGCACGCCGGCCACCACGACGCCCGAGTACGGCGCGCGGTGGCGCGCGGATTCAGCACCTGGCCCTCGCCACCTGCCGTCTCCGACGCCGTTCACAAGGTGCTGCTGGATCTGATGAGTGACCCGGACGCAGGGGTACGGCACGACGCCTGCCTCACGGTTGCCGATGGCAAGGACCACGATCCCGTCCTCACCGACGCCATGGCCGCTCTCCTGGACGACGCGGACCGCCGGGTCCAGGTCGTCGCGGTGTACGGGCTCGCCCTTCACCACGACGAACGGTGCGTCGAAGGGGCACGCCGACTTGGCCCGCCGCAGCCCGCCCACCCGGGTGAGGAGCACTACCTCGGCGCAGCATGGCGCTACGAGTGGCACCGCGACGGCCGATGACGCCCTCGTACGGGTCGGCCGGGCACCGGAGGGCAGGGAATCCCGTCCCGCGCGATTCAGTAGCCCCACGCGGCCGACCGTTTGCGTGACCGGACGGCTACCTCGCAGACCGCGAGCCGGCCGGAGCGGGCCAGAGCTTCGACGGGTACTGGTGAACCCGGATATCCAAACTTCCGGAATAGTGCAGGCGAGTCGGTCGTGTGGAGTAGCCGGTGCTGCGCCAAGGGTTGAGAGGTTGGCGGTGGCTCCTGGTGGAGGGGCACCGGCCCCCTGCCCTGCAACAGAACATCTTCGACGGCTACGTGGCAACCCTTCGGAATCTGCACCCTGGTGCCTCAAGCAACGAGCTCAGTACAGCGGCCACGCGCTGGGTTGCCCCACTGGAGGCTGCCGGCCATGTGGCCGGGGCGGCCATCGATCTCACGGCGTGCACCAGGGATGGCGCCGAGGTGGACATGGGATGCCCGGAAGCGGCCACGCCGGAGGAGAGCGAGGGAGCCTGCTATACAAAAGCGGAAGGGCTTCCGGAACGGGCACAACGTAATCGTGCGGTGATGGGCGAGGCCCTCAGCGCGGTGGACATGGTCAACTACCCGACTGAGTGGTGGCACTGGTCGTACGGGGACCGCTACTGGGCCCTGTGCACAGGGGCGGCATTCGCCCCCTACGGGCCTTGCGACCTGCCCCGAGGCAGCGTCCGCTGACTGTCCGAAAGGTTGACCTGCGGATCCCCGTACAGCTCAATGAGCAAGTCGACGTCGCCCACGGTCAAGGACGCAGACGAAGTCGATCCGCTTTGATCACACCATCCGTTCGATTCTTCAGGCGTGCTTTCCTCTTCCGAAATGCTTCGTGTGCGCGGAGGCGAGCAGCGCGGCGCATCCGCACCTCGTCCAGCAGGGGACATGAACCTGTAGGCCAAGGCGGGAGGCAAACGGAGAGACCTGGTCGCTTGGTGGGCTCTTACGCTGCGATGGCGTCAAGCCAGTCCTCGACGCCGACGACATCTGCCCATTGCGGGAACAGCTTTCCGGTGAGGACCCGGTGCACCTCGGGGTCGGTGTCGAGGCAGGCATCCGCCAGGACGGTGAGGACGAAATCCAAGTCGTTGGCCTGGCACAGGGTGTACAGCACTACACCGCTGGTGGCGATGCCGGTGAGGACAAGGCTGTCGATACCGCGAGCCCTGAGCACCAGGTCGAGGTCGCTGCCCGAGAACGCACTCGCCCGCCTCTTGGTGACCACGATGTCGCCCTGCTGGGGCGCGACGTCGGGGTGGATCTCGGTGCCGGGGTTGCCCTCGGTGAACAGGCCGTCCCGCACGGCGGCGGTGAGCACCCTGTTCCGAGTGCTGACGTCCGGATAGCCCGGGCGCAACCCGATGACCACGTAGATCACGGGGATGCTCGCCGCCCGGGCACCGTCGATCGCCCTGCGCAGGCGTGGCAGATATCCGGAACCGTCGTCCGCGATGTCCACGATGTCGCGTTGGACGTCCATCACGAGGAGCGCGCTGTCAGCCATGCTTGCGGCCCTTTCTTCACTGGGGAACAGGAGCAAGTCTCGGGAGTCAACCGAGCTGCCGTGGGGAACTTCGGAGGTCCTCACGGCGTCGAGGGCTAGGGCGTGTCCGCAAAGTCCCGCCTGGCTCGCGACGCCTGGCACGCACGCTCGCTGCGTTGTCGGGATCGTCCACGTAGGCCCACTACGAGGACGACCCTCCGCCTTGCGAGCGCACGCACCAGACGCCGCGAGCCCCGCCCTCCGGGCGGACGACAGGACTTTGCGGACACGCCCTAGCGCTCGCCGCCGTGTTGGCGTCCGGTGGCGGCTTGCGACGTCCCTCATGAGGCGACGGGGGAAGCCTGGCGCCTATGAAGGGAAGCGTAAGGGTTGTGCTGACGGCCGCGTTCTGTCACACCGCGCCGGATACCCAGGACGTATCTCGGCGACACACTGGCCGTCCTCGGCTGCCACGAAGCGCCCGAGCAACTCGCCGCCCCTGCCTTGGACCTGGGATACCTACCGCTGGCCCTGTCCCAGGCCGCCGCCTACCTCATCGACGCTGACCTCCCGATCGAGTCGCCCTTCGCCACCGTCCCGCTGCGGACGAAGCTCGCCAAGGGCGCCCGCTCACGAGTGGCTGCCCTGGCGAGGGACTTCCAGCCCGTGGAGTCCGCGCAAGCCCGTTGGCGAGCGGTGAACACGCCCCACCTCGTCGGCCTCGTGCGGGCCGAAGCATGCTGCGAACGCGGCCGCCTCGTCGAGCGCGGTGAAATGATCGCAGCATGAGACCGAACAGCGCCTCAGCCGACGTGCCCAGGCTTGAAGTCCACCTCCCCGCTCCCGGCGGCGGTCGGCTGTGGGCCGAGCGCAGCGGCACCGGCACTCCGGTGGTGCTGCTGCACGGCGCCGGCATGGACTCGCGGCTGTGGGACGCCATCGTCCCCGCACTGGCCAGCCACCACGATGTGATCCGCTACGACGCCCGCGGTCTGGGACGCTCCACACCCCCGGACCAGATGTTCTGCGACATCGAAGATCTAGGGGCCGTGCTCGACTACTTCGGCCTTCACACGGCTGCGTTGGTCGGGCTGAGCATGGGCGGGGAGACCTCGCTGGACTTCGCCCTCGCCCATCCCGAGCGGGTCAGCGCACTGGGCCTGGTCGGCACCTCCGTCAGCGGTCACGTCTGGCCCCAAGACCCGCAGTCGTCGGCCTATGCCACTGCCCGCCGCCAGCAGGATCCCGCGGCCCTGGCCGAGTTGGAACTGTCGATCTGGGCCTCGATGGGCCGCAGTGCTCCCGGAGGAGAACTGATCGAGACGATGGTCACGCAGAACGCACACCGGCGCATCGTCAGCGAGCGACAACTCCAACACTCCCCGGACCGCGATGCCGAAGCCCGGCTCGGCGACATCACCGCGCCGACCCTGGTCATCCACGGTAACTGCGACCACCCCGAGGTCAGCGTGATCGCCGAACAGCTCGTCACGGGCATCCCCGGCGCCCGCGGCCAACTGATCGCGGACGCCGACCACTACCTGCCGCTACGCACCCCCGAGCTCCTCACCAACCTGCTGCTGGCACACCTGCCCTGAGACCCGGAGCAACCACAGCTGAGTCACAACTATTGACAAGTAAAAACTCAGCTCGCCGCATGCCGTGCTGCTTCCGGCCAGGCACCGACGGTCCGATGAAGGCGTCTTCCAGGGCAGCGCCGACGAGGCCTGCCTCAGCATTCAGGAAGCTGACGAGTTGCCGACCGCCCCTGCCAGGAGCGTGCGGCGCGCCGAGGTCAGGAGCCCTTGACCTTCGGCTTGTTCTTGCCGGAGTCCCAGGTCCATTGGGTGTTGGAGAACGGCGTGCGGTTGAGGTAACTGCGGGCGACGGTGCCGAGGCTCGTGTATGCCTCCTCGGCGTAGCCGGTCTTCTTGCGGTCCTTGGCGTACTGGTCGATCTTCCCGTTCACTGTTTGGAGCGTCGTGTACTGGGCGCTGCCGGCGCCGATGATGAAGCGGACGGCGGCGTCGAACTGGTCGCCGGGGTCGTCGGCGCGGTTCTTGGGGCCCGTGAAGAGGTTGCCGGGCAGCCAGATGTAGACCTGCGCGAAGTTGTCCCAGCCGGTCGGCCGAGCGGCACCGGCCTGGTGGGTGATGGTCTTGTTCTTGATGCCGATGGCGAGATCCTTGACCTGCTGACGGTCTCCGGGCACGAGCGTGGTGCCGTACTTGTCGACGTTCTCGAGGATCGCGTTGAGCACCGGGGTCGCGGCGGTGAGGACCTTGTCTTCCAGGACCGCGTTCCACAGCCAGATCAGCCCGACTCTGGGGCTCTTGGGCACGATGTGGTGGTACATGAGCTCGACCGGGTGACCCGAGACCGTCCCGTTCCCTGGGGCCGGGTACGGGTGGGATAGCTCCTGCATGGCGAGGTTGTAGGCAGGCACGGCTGTTGGCGCTCCTCGTCTCGTCGGGCGGCGCGGGGCCGGTGAGCCGATGCTGCCAGGGAGTCCGTCACGGCGGACAGAGGCTGGGAGGGTTTCCGGCCACCGGAACGCTTGTGCGCCTCCTCGCCGCCGATCTGGGCCTCGTCCTCGGCCGCCCGCCGTACGACGGGCGACGGGCGACGGGTTGCACCATGACCCGAGCTTTCCAGGCCACCCTCAGGCTGAGGTAGTGGATACGAAAGCGAAGCGACTCTGATCGTTCACGGCTGCTCCTTGAGCAGCGCGGCCAGGCCCGACTTGCACGCTGCTACCACTCTTTTGGGTGCCGGTCGGGAGCAGTGCCGTTTCTGCTCTGCCGACGTGATCAGGATGGTCCCACGTCGGGTTGGGGCCGAGCGATCGAGGGCGGAAGCTGTGCTGCGCCGCTGGCATGGGGTGAATTGCCGTGGAGGCTTCTCCCCCCGCGCCGATGGCGAATAGCCGGTCCCAGCACGCGGGCCCAGGACAGAAGTTCTGGGGCAGGGGCGAACACAGGGACGTGGCAGTGCACCTGACTCCGCATGAGCAAGAGCGCTTGATGATTCATTTGGCGGCGGATGTCGCCGAGAAGCGGCGGGCCCGGGGGGTGCGGCTCAACTACCCCGAGACGATGGCCCTGTTGATCGTGCACGTCCTTGAGGGGGCCCGGGACGGCAGGACCGTTGCCGACCTGATGTCTTCCGGGCGGAAGGTGCTTGCCCGGGAGGAGGTGATGGAGGGCGTCCCCGAGATGATCGAGAACGTGCAGGTGGAGGCCACGTTCCCCGACGGCACGAAGCTGGTCACCATCCACGGCCCCTTCCCCGAAGTGGGCAAGGACGAAGAGCCGAACATCTCCCCGGGGAAGGTGGACTTCTCCCAGCGGAAGGGCGACGAGGAGGTCGCCTTCAACGACGGCCCCGGGCAACGGGACCACATCACGAAGCTGACGGTCGAAAACCCGACGGACCGACCCGTCCAAGTCGGATCCCACTACCACTTCGCCGAGGCCAACGACGGGCTGAAATTCCACCGCAAGATGGCCTGGGGCAAGCGTCTGAACATTCCCGCCGGCAGCTCTGTACGTTTCGAGCCCGGCATCACCGAAGAAGTCGAGCTCGTCCCCATCGAGGGTGAGCGCGTGGTCCACGGTCTGCGCGGCAAGATCAAGGGTCTGCCCGAGAAGATCAATGGCTCGCTGGACAACACCAAGGGTTCGTTCGACAAGGAGCGGGTGTGAATTCGATGGCTGAGTGCCCCAACTGCTCCTGCTGCCCGGAAGAGACGAACCCTTTCGGCCCGCTGCCCCGGTCCGACTACGCCGACCGGTTCGGCCCGACGGCCCGCGACTGTATCCGTCTCGCCGACACCGCGCTGCGCATCAAGATCGAGGATGACTGGTCGGGCGGGCCCGGCCGCAGCGGCAACGAAATGGTCTTCGGCGGCGGCAAGGTCATCCGCGAATCGATGGGGCAGTCCGTCGTGCCGCGGGACCCCGGCAAGGGCAAGACGGATACGTCAGCCGGCAGCACTGCGACCCTCCCCCCTGACACCGTCATCACCGGCGTTGTCGTCCTGGACCACTGGGGCATCGTCAAGGCCGATGTCGGCATCCGCGACGGCGACATCGTCGCGCTCGGCAAGGCGTACAACCCCGAGACGATGAACCGTCTGCACGACGGCGGGGTCAGCCACAACGGCATCGGCCCCAAGCCCACCGACTTCGTCATCGGCCCCGACACCGAGGTCATCGCGGGCAAGGACAGGATCCTCACCGCCGGCGGGATCGACACGCACGTCCACTTCATCTGCCCCGACCAGATCGATGAGGCACTGGCCGCGGGTGTCACCACGCTCATCGGCGGCGGCACCGGCCCGGCGGAGGGCAGCACCGCCACCACCGTGACGCCCGGGTCCTGGCACATCGACCGTACGTTTGAGGCGCTGGACGCCTACCCGGTCAACATCGGGCTGCTCGGCAAGGGCGCCACGATGTCCACGGAGTCCATGCTCGACCAGGTGGATGCCGGCGTCATCGGGTTCAAGGTTCACGAGGACTGGGGTGCCACCCCCGCCGTCATCGACAAGTGCCTCCAGGTGTGTCAGAAGACCGGTGTCCAGCTCGCGCTCCATGCCGACTCGCTGAACGAGGCCGGCTTCGTCCAGGACACCCTCGACGCCATCAAAAAGCGTTCCATCCATGTCTTCCACGTGGAGGGCGCAGGAGGCGGCCACGCCCCCGACATGATCAAGATGGTGAGCGAGCCGAATGTGCTGCCCGCCTCTACCAACCCCACCCGGCCGCTGACCGTCAACACGGTCAAGGAGCACTTCGACATGGTGATGGTCTGCCATCACCTCAACCCCGCCGTCCCCGAGGACCTGGCCTTCGCGGACTCCCGGATCCGGCCCTCCACCATGGCCGCCGAGGACATCCTGCACGACCTCGGCGCCATCTCCATCATGTCCTCGGACGCCCAGGCCATGGGGCGCATCGGCGAGATGATCATGCGTACCTGGCAGACCGCGCACGTGATGAAGGTACGCCGCGGCTTCCTGGAGGAAGACCAGCCGGCCGACAAGCCGGAGAACAAGCCGAAGGGCAAAAAGGCGAAGGACCGGGTGGCGGTAGACCAGACGCCGGAGCCTGAGCCGCCGCTGGCCGACAACAGGCGCGCCCGCCGGTACGTAGCGAAGTACACCATCAACCCGGCCCTCGCCCAGGGCATCGACGCCGTCGTCGGGTCGGTGGAGACGGGCAAGCTGGCCGACCTGGTGCTGTGGGAGCCGAAGTTCTTCGGGGTCAAGCCGCACATGGTCATCAAGGGCGGACAGATCGCTTATGCGCAGGTGGGCGACGCCAACGCGTCCATTCCCACGCCGCAGCCGGTCCTGCCGCGTCCCATGTGGGGGGCCACCGGCCTGGCTCCTGGCTCCCTCTCCTACAACTTCGTCACCGAGCGGGCCGTCAAGAAGAACCTGTCCAAGGGCCGCACGCTGAACAAGCGGTTCAAGGCCATCAAGGACACGCGTGGCGTCTTCAAGGAGCACATGAAGGAGAACAACGCCACTCCCGACGTCCGCATCGACCCCGACACCTACGAGGTCATCATCGGCGGAGCGAAGGTGACGGATGTGACGGCCTTTGTCGAAGGCCAGATCGTCGACCGTGCCTACGTCTCTGAACTTCCCATGGCCCAGAGGTACTTCCTCTTCTAATCCACCAAGAGACACCCATCGATGACGTAGAAGACCACTAGCGGAGAAACGAAGGAAAGGTGACCTGCGCTCCATGAACCGTGCCGCGCTGTTCGTCCTGGCCGACGGCCGGTTCCCGGCCGGAGGGCACGCGCACTCCGGCGGAGCCGAACCGGCCGTCGCCACGGGCCGCATCAGGGATGCGGCGACGCTGGAGGACTTCTGCCGGGGACGGTTGCATACTGCGGGCCTGGTCGCGGCGGCGCTGGCCGCCGCGGCCGCCGCGGGACACGATCCGCTTCAGCTGGACGAGGCCGCCGACGCCCGCACCCCCGTGCAGGCACTTCGGACCACCGCCCGCAAACTCGGGCGGCAGATGATGCGCGCCGCCCGCGCCACGTGGCCGTCGGCCGAGCTGGACCACCTGGCCACGGCCCGGCCACAGGGCGCGCACCAGCCGGTGGTACTGGGTCTGGCCGCCCGGTCAGCCGGGCTGGCGCCACTGGACGCCGCCTATGCCGCGGCGTACGAAAGCTTCAGCGGACCGGCCACGGCAACGGTCCGGCTGCTGAGCCTGGACCCGTTCGACGCCACCGCTGTCCTCGCCCGCCTGGCCCCGGAACTCGACCAGATCGCCGCAGCCGCCGCCGATGCAGCCCAGCGCATCCCCGACGAGGGCATCGACGCCCTGCCCGCCGCCTCCGCGCCGCTGCTGGACATCACCGCCCAGCACCACGCCGCCTGGCCGGTACGCCTGTTCGCCTCCTGACCACCACACCACACCACCTCGCACAAGACGGGTATGCGCATGCACCTCGGTCACGATCTCGACCAGAAGTTTCCCCACCGGCACACCTACGGCGCCGCCGCCCCCAAGCACCCCGACGGCATCCGGCGCGCCCTGCGGATCGGCCTGGGCGGGCCGGTGGGCTCGGGCAAGACCGCCACGGTCGCCGCCCTGTGCCGGGCGCTGCGCGCCGAGCTGTCCATCGCCGTCGTCACCAACGACATCTACACCCGCGAGGACGCTGATTTCCTGCTGCGTGAGGCAGTGCTGCCGCCCGAGCGCATCAAAGCCGTCGAAACGGGGGCCTGCCCGCACACCGCCATCCGCGACGACATCTCCGCCAACCTCGAAGCCGTCGAGGACCTGGAAGACGAGGTCGGCCCGCTCGACCTCGTCCTGGTGGAGTCCGGCGGTGACAATCTCACCGCAACCTTCTCCAAGGGGCTCGTGGACGCGCAGATCTTCGTCATCGACGTAGCCGGTGGCGACGACATCCCGCGCAAGGGCGGCCCCGGCGTCACCACCGCCGACCTCCTCGTCGTCAACAAGACCGACCTCGCCCCCTACGTCGGTTCCGACCTGGAGGGCATGGCCCGCGATGCAAAGGCCCAGCGCGGCTACCTCCCCGTCGCCTTCACCTCCCTCAAGACCGAGGGCGGCGTCAAACCGGTCGCCGACTGGGTCCGCGAACGCCTCACCCACTGGATCGAAGGCCCCGCATGACCCTCGCAACCGAACCCACCGCGCCGGCCGCCCAGTCGGTATCTGCCCCAGGAGTACAAGCCACCGCCCGCATCACAGCAGCCTTCCTGGGTGGCACCACCACCCTGCCCGTCCTCGACGGCGACGGGCCCTTCGAACTCCGGCGCCTGCGCTCGCGCGGCAGCGAGGCACGCGTGTGCGTGGTCGGCGCCATGTGCGCCCCCCTCGGCGGCGACCGGCTGCGCATCGAAGCCACCGCCCAGCAGAGCGCGGCCCTCCACATCACCTCTGCCGCTGCGACCCTCGCCCTGCCGGGCCCCACCCCGGAACACGCCACCTACGACGTACACCTGACCGTGGCGGAGGACGCGGAGCTCCACTGGCTCCCCAAGCCGTTGATCTGTGCCGCCGGCAGTAATCTGCGGCAGACGTGGACCGTCGACCTCGCTCCCACCGCACGGCTCGTGCTGCGCGAGGAGCAGGTACTCGGACGTGCGGGCGAACCGCCCGGCCATATGGCCACCCGACTCACCGTCCGACGCGGCGGGCGCCTGCTCCTCGACCAGGAAACCGAGTACGGTCCGGACACGCCCGGTTGGGACGGCCCCGCCGTCCTCGCCGACCACCGCGCGACCGGTCACATCCTCACCGTCGACCCGGCCTTCGAAAACAAGCCCCCCGAAGTCCAACTCTTCGTCGACGAGCCGGAAGGCGGCCAAGCCCTCCTGACACCACTCGCGGGACCCGCCGCGCTCGTCACTGCCATCGCCCCGGACGGCCTCCGTCTGCGTCGCCTCCTCGACACGGCACGGATGAGGCCGCCGAGGAGGGCATAGACCGATCCGCCGTCAACGGTCGGCGCCCACCATGGCCTGGTGCGCATCGCCTTCAACGGCTGGTGCAGGTAGTCCCCGGGCTGTCCGCCAAGGCCATGGGCCTGTCGGATGGGGACTGTTGAGAATCGCCGCCGCATGCAACTCACCGCATCCGACCAGCGAAGTGCGTGATCAACAACGCACCAGCACGCCCGTTTGGTGAGTCGCCCGATCAGTGGTTCCCGTCGTGTCGCGGGAGCTTCCGGGGCAGGCTGCCTGCGGGGCACACCGGTGGAGTATCAGCGGCGTCGGCCCATTGATGTTGCCTGTCGGCAGCATGCCTGTGAATGAGGGGGCGGCATGACGCACGGAATCGGGCCTGGGCACGTTCCCAGGGGGAATGATGCGGCATTACTGGCGGCGGGTATCGCCGACATGGCGGTCAGCGGATTGACTACCGTTCTGCGTGGCGTGCGCGGGCTGCTCGGCCGCGCGGACATGGGCGAACTGGCGGATGAAGGGCGGCAGGAGCTCACAGCCCGCGGACGTCTGGCCCTGGACCGTTTCGCCGCCGGCTCACCGGCGCATCTGGAGGTGCTGGCCCAGCACGTCACTGCCCGCCGTGGCTCCGCCGATGACTGACAGCGGCAACCAGTCTGCCTTCAAACCCCGTGTGGACGAGGCGCTGCACCGCTTCGTCGAGGACGAAATCGATCATCTGCTGGCGATCGACGAGGATCTGGCTCCCGTCGCTGAGCAGCTTCAGGTCATCACGACGCACGGAAAGCGTCTGCGGGCAGCCTTCTGTTACTGGGGCTGGCGGGCGGCCGGGCACCGGACTCCGACGCCCTGGTCCGCGCGGCCGCCGCGATGGAACTCGTCCACGCAGCGGCTGTCGTCCATGACGATCTGATCGACAACAGTGCGCTGCGGCACGGCCTGCCCACAGCCCACCTCGGGCTGCGGACCGCGGTGGCCGAGGGCCCGCGTCCGAAGGCCGCGGCCCGTTCGCTGGCGATGCTGGTGGGTGACCTGCTGATGTCGTGGGCCGGGCAGCTGTTCACCACCTGCGGCCTGCCCGCCGCCTATCTCTCGCGAGCGCGCCCGCTATGGGCGGTGCTGGCCCGTGAACTGGTGGCCGGGGAATGCCTGGAAATCCTGCGCACGGGCGGGCGTCCCGATACGGCTGCTTCCTTGCAGGTGATCCGCTACAAGACCGCCAAGTACACCGTCGAGCACCCCCTGCATATCGGCGGGGCGCTGGCCGGAGCCTCCCAAGAACTGCGGGAGCTGTTCACTGATTTCGGGCTACCCCTGGGCGAGGCCTTTCAGCTCCGCGACGACCTGCTGGGGCTGTTCGGCGACCCGGACCGCACCGGCAAGGCAAACGCGGACGACATCGCCGCGCACCGCCCCACCGCGCTGCTGGCACTCACCTGGCAGGACGCCACCGATGCGCAACGGCATGAGCTGCGCACGATGCTGGGGCGTCGCAGCCTCGACGAGGTGTCGGTCGCACGGGTGCGGGAGATCATGCACGCCACCCAGGCCCCCGCCCGCATCGAGCACATGATCACTGAACGGGTTCAGGCCGCCACCACCACCCTGCACCAGGCCCGTCTGCCGGCCGATTCAGCCCGCGCACTTGCCGGCCTGGCACAGACCGCCACCGTTCGCCGCAACTGACCGGACCGTACTCGACGTTCGCCAAATCCGCCCGCAAGGAGCCGTGTGACCTACACCGAAGCATCCATGGATACGCTCCGGCGGGTCGGAGACGAGCTCGCCGACGCGACCGTCGCGACCCTGTTCAGACGGGGGGAAGTGGGGAAGTTCAACACCCTCATGCGCTACCTCTCCACCGTCGGCCAGGACCCGCCCGACGGACTGCCGGAGGTGGCCCGCGAATACCTGCACGCCACCAGCGCACCGCCGGACTGGGTGGACTGGGGCGAGATGGAGAAGGCACGCCTGTTCTTCATCGACAACAACGTGCACATCTCCACCGCGCTGTCGTTCGCTTCCATGCCCGCCTGCTACGTCATCCCGCACATCGCGAAGCTGCTCAGTGCCACCCACTCCCTGAAGTACCCCTCCAAGCGCATGGCGGAGACCGGACAGTTCACGGTCTACCTCATGCAGCCCGACGCCTTCGAAGCGGGCAGCCGCTTCATCCCGGCCGCACAGAAGGTCCGGCTGCTGCACGCCTCCATCCGCCACCATCTCCAGCGCGAAGACCGCTGGGACACCGACAGCCTCGGCACGCCCATCTGTCAGGAGGACATGATCGGCGGGCAGATGCTCTTCTCCCTGCTGGTCCTGGACAGCCTGCACCGCCTGGGTATCCACATGAGCATCGACGGAGCCGAGGCATACTTCTACGCCTGGCGCGTGGTCGGCGCCATGCTCGGCATCGACCAGGATCAAGTCCCCAAGGACCTCGATGCCGCCCGCCAGTTTTTCGACCTGTACATGACCCGCTATATGGGCCCTTCCGATGAAGGCGCCCGCCTCACCCGCCAGCTCATCGACCTGTACGAAGAGGTCGTGCCCGGCACCCTCTTCGACCCCGTCGTCGGAGCGCTGATCCGTTACCTCATCGGAGACACCTGCGCCGACTGGCTCGACGTCCCCCGCACCGCCTGGGACACCGCCATCAAAGCCGCACCTGCGCTGCTCGGCATGCTCGAAAAGATCGAGGACCGCTCACCCCTGGGGGCATGGGCCCTGGACCGCCTCGGCCACTTCACCACCCTGCTCGAACTCAGCTCTCTCACCCGCGGCCGGGTCATGCACTACGCCATCCCCGAACAGCTCAAGAAGGACTTCGGCGTCACCTCCGCCACCCCCCGCACCAACCGCTGGACCCCGCCCGCCCCGAGCGTCACCACGTAAGACCCACCGCGCGTCACCTTCGGAGGCGAGCGGCCGCGCCTCCGCCGTTCTGCGCCATGCGCCCCTGGCCGGGGGCAGCTTCGAAGCGTGCCCACGAGGCCGCCAGAGCGACATCGACCACTGCCGCGACCCAGGCGCGGGGCTGAGGGCTGCTCCTTGCCGCTTCACGCACCGGGACATTCCCGGGACATGCCGGTACATGCCGCCGGGGCGGTGCCCGCGACGACGGATCAGCGTGGAGGTGCGAGAAACCCCTCGGCCACCCGGCGGACCTTGTCCACGACGTCTCCGGCTTCCTCATCGCCAATCCGCAACGCGGTGTTCGCGGCCATGAGGACCGCGTCGATCTGGAAAGCCGCGAGGTCGACATCGAGTGCGGCGATCTCACCGGCGTCGGCGGTGTGGCGCAGCTCGGCGGCGATGAGGTCACGCCAGTCCCGCTGGCAATGAAACAGTGCGTCGCGGACTCGCCCGGGGCGGCTGTCGAAGTCCGCGAGATTAGCCGCCCAGAAGCAGCCTCCCGGGAACAGCGGAACCTCTGCGTACTCGATCCACCGCTCGATCAGCGCACGCACCCGAGCCGCGCCGCGAGGCACGGTCCGAGCGGGGTGGACGACGGCCTCGTTGAACACCTCACGGGCCACCTCGACAGCGGCGGCTTGCAGGTTCTCCTTCGTCCCGAAGAGGGTCTGGACGCCACTCTTGCTGATCCCGAGATCGGTGGCCAGCCGGCCGAGACTGAGCCCGCCCAGCCCCTCCAATGAGGCCACGTCCACGGCATGGCGGACGATCGCCTGCCTGGACCGCGCGCCACGCAGCAGACGTCGGTCCGAAATCACCGTGCCGCTCCCCTCCCCGCCACCTGGGTGGACGACGGCGTCCTCATCCGACCGTTGCCTCAGTTCGCTCATCGCCGTCATTTTGCCAGACCCCTTGCCTAAGCGTACGACCGGTCGTACGTTTTCTTCGGGCGGCAGCTGAGCGCCCTTCATCACAGACTCCGGCCTCTGGCGCACTCGGCTCTTGGGGCTTGGAGTCCGCACGGCAACCGGGGGTGTGCGTTCGTTGGACGGCCGTCGAATGTTCGAACTGGCACAGGAGTTGGCTGTCGCCAAGAGCCGGCAGGACGTGCCCGCGGCCATGAAGCTCTTCCACCGCGACATGGTGCTGGAGGCTCCGGCCTTCGGGACGACGGCCCGCGGCCCGGATGAGAACGAGAAGGCGCTGATCGGGTTCTTTGCCTCGTTTCCGGATTACGGCATCGAACTCCAGGGCCATGCCGACAATGGCGATGCGCTGGTCTGCTGGGGGACAGCGAGGATGACCATGACGGGCGACCGGTTCGGCGTGGTCCCCGACGGGAGGCGTGCCGAGCTGCCGGTGTTCATCCAGTTCGCCTTCAAGGACGGCTTGATCGCCGGCGAGCGGTTCTTCTTCGACCTGTCGACGCTCTGCGCCCAGTCAGGTGTCTCGACCGACGCGGTCAGGCGAACGGTGTTCGGGGGCGCCGTGGATCCCGAGGCGTTACCGCATGGGCACCGCCAACCAGGCTTCTTGGACGCGCGCCACCCGCATCCCCCGTCTTCGACCAGCCGAATCGAACCGATCAGAGGCGAGGAAACGTGACAGCAGATCCACGGGTGAAGAACGTCGGCGAGATCAAGACGGTGCATCTCTTCGACATGGTCGTCGATTTGAATCCGCGGCTGGACATCGGCCACGGCCCGATGGGACAGCGGGTTCTTTTCGGCGCCGTCGGGGGGACATTCGAAGGACCGGGGCTACGGGGCGAAGTGCTGGCGGGCGGGGGCGACTGGACGTTGTTCCGTCCCGACGGAGTGATGACGCTCGACGTCCGGCTGACACTGCACACGCACGATGATGCGCTGCTGCACATGACCTACGGAGGCCGCTGGGTCACCCCGCCCGACCTGCGGGCCGACATGGCCGATGCCGACAAGAGGCACCAGGTCGACCCCGCTCGCTACTACTTCCGGACGAATCCGCTCTTCGAAACGGGGGCGAATCGATACGCATGGCTGAACGACATCGTCTGTGTGGGGTCGGGATACCTGGTCGAAGGCGGAATCGCCTACAAAGTCTCACAGGTCGTGTGAACGACTGCCACCACGTGGGGCTGGCCCTTCACCCGCAACGGCGCCTTGGTGAGCGCCGTGCACTGGAAGACGCAGTCCCTCCTCGGGCAGCGGAAAACCGATCGACAGGCCGGGCCGTACGGGCCATGATCCGCACTTGTGACAACTCCGAAGCAGCTCCTGGTCCAGGCCGCCGCCCGCAACAACGCCGAGTGGTGCGCGGCGATGAGCCGATCGCACGGCTTGGCCGGCGAGTTCGGGGCACAATCCTGGGCCGTTCCGGCTCGCACGCCGCCCTACTACCCCGACGCGGTGACGCTGGTGCCGGGTGCCGACCCGGCCGCGCTGACCGCCCGGATCGACACCACCGCGCCCGGCGCCTCCGTCAAGGACAGCTTCGCCGACCTCGACCTTACGGCCGAAGGCTTCCAGGTGCTGTTCGAAGCACAGTGGATCCACCGCCCGGCGAGTGCGCCCGCCCTCGCGTCGGATCTCGCCTGGGAAGTGGCGAGCACCCCGGACACGTTGAACACCTGGGCGCTCGCCTGGGCCGACGGGGACGGCAACACGGACCTCTTCCGGACCGAACTGCTCGACGACCCCGCCACCTTCGTGCTCGCCGGACACTCCCCTGACGGCAGGGTGGTCGCCGGAGCAGTGGCGAGCCGAAGCACCCAAGTGGTCGGGATCTCCAATGTCTTCGCGCTGGACAGCGCCCTTGACGCAGCCTGGCCAGTCGTACTGGACGCGGTGCACCGGCTGTTCCCCACCCTGCCGGTGGTCGGCTACGAGCACGGCGCTGACCTGGCGGTCGCCATCCGCCATGGCTTCGAGCCGATCGGTCCGCTGCGGATCTGGCTGCACGGCTAACTGAGCGGTGGTTCTCTCCCGTTGTTTCATTCCGAAATCTGAGGTTGGTATGGCCATGTGGGGTCGCGCCAAGAGATGGTGTTCTCGCCGGTGAGACGGCGGGCCATGAGGTGGGTCATCGCGAGGTGGATCATGGCTACGGAGCGGGGAGGGAGCGTCTCTTAGTCGCGGGCCAGGCAACGGTGGAGCATGAGCCATCCGTAGGTCCGCTCCACCGTCCAGCGTTTCGGGATCGGGGTGAACCCCCTGGTCCCAGGAGCATACTGGGTGATTTCCAGGTCGGGGTCGAGGGTCGCCGCGTGCTCGACGAAGTGCTTGCGGCAGCCGCCGTCGACCCACACCTTGGGGATGGTGGGGTGGGTAGCGGCGACCTGGTCGAGCAGGTGGGTGCCGGCCGCGGAGTCCTGGACACCGGCCGCAGTGACCAGCACCGCCGGCAGCAGGCCGAGCGTGTCGGTGACGATGCCGCGTTTCCTGCCATCGATCTTCTTGCCCGCGATCTTCTTGCCCGCGTCTGTGCCCTGACTCCCGGCGGGGACGCCGGTGAAGGTCTTGCCGCTCTATGCGTCGATCACGCGGGCCGACGAGTTCGCACTCCGGTCCTCCTTCTGACGGACGGGCCCGCTCTCGCAGCAGACTGTTGAGCTGGGCGAACAGGCCGGCCTTGTGGCATTTGGCGAGGTAGACCGTCTCCCAGGGGGGAAGTCGTGAGGCAGGTAGCCGCCAGGGAAAACGCCTGGGCATCCGGCGTCGCTGCGCACCGACCCCTCCGCCCGGGCCCCGCTGCGGGGTCCGGGCGGAGGGGTCGGTGTCGGGCGTCAGGCCGGTACCGCCTCCTTGTTCTCCCGGTCGGCCGGGACGGATTCGCCACTCCCGTCGTCGGGCCCGGATACGGATGCGGGGATGACGGCTTCGGATGCCGGGACAGTGGTTTGGCGCGACCTCACAGCGGCTTCCTCCTCGTGCCATCCCGGCGGGCCGAACAGGAAACCGACCCTGCCGCGCCAGGTACGGGCACGGCGGATGTCGCGGACCATCCCAGCGAACTCGTGGTAGTTGGCCTTGACCGGATTGTGGGTGCCGATGTTCGTGGTCAGCCCGTACCTGACGGGTTCGGTCTCCTCCGCATAGCTGCCGAACATCCGGTCCCACACGATGAGGATCCCGCCGTAATTCTTGTCCAGGTACGGGTTGTTGGCGCCGTGGTGGACGCGGTGGTGCGACGGGGTGTTGAACACGAACTCGATCGGTCGGGGAAGGCGGTCGACGCGCTCGGTGTGGATCGGGTACTGGAACAGCAGAACGATGGAGTGCGCCAGGAAGATCATCCAGGCGGGGATGCCGATCAGCGCCAACGGGACGTCCGTGACTGAGGCGAGGAACGATCCTGGGATCAGCCAGGGCAGACGCACCGCCGTGGACAGATTGAAGTGCTGGCTGGAGTGGTGGACGCTGTGGCCCGCCCAGAGCAGGCGGATCCGATGGTCCATCCTGTGCTTGGCGTAGTAGGCGAGATCAGCGAGAGCGAGGGCTGCCACCCACACCCGCCAGTCCGAGGCGGAGAGTGTGTGCGGTGCGAACGCCGCCGCGATCACCACGACCGGGAGCTGGATGAAGTGGTTGACGGGCTTGGCGAGTTGGCCGATCGCGTAGATGGACAGGCTGGTGGCGGTGTCGCGGGCGGAGACCCCGGCCCGGGCGGCCTTCGGTTCCTTCTCGCGGTGGTAGCTGATGAACTCGATGGCCATCAGCAGCAGGAACGCGGGTATCGCGTACAGACCCAGTCGGAGCGTCTCTTCCACTGAGTTACCTTTCCTTGGCTTGGTCGACTCGATCCGCCCCGGCCTCAGGTGTTGTGCCCGAGCACCGGGACGTGCCGTCCGGCGAACGGCGCGCCCCGGCGG
Source organism: Streptomyces sp. MCA2 (assembly GCF_023544705.1). Taxonomy (NCBI): domain Bacteria; kingdom Bacillati; phylum Actinomycetota; class Actinomycetes; order Kitasatosporales; family Streptomycetaceae; genus Streptomyces; species Streptomyces sp. MCA2. Next base: position 87,620 of record NZ_JAMJFM010000008.1, on the reverse strand, counting down.
CGAGGCGGGCGGTTTCCGGGGTTGCCGTGGAGCGGGAGGGGCGAGGGGCCGGAACGGCTCGCGGCCCCCTGCCGTCACTGGTCGCCGAGGTCCAGGAGGGAGGACCGGGCCCGGACTTCGCGCCAGATGTCCCCGGCGCGCCACTCACCGGCCGGCTCGGCGAGCAGCTCGGTCAGAGCCGCCAGCGCCTGGACGGCCTCGCCGCCGAGGTGCTCACGGATCTCTTCGTCCACCTCACGTCGGGCCTTATGGAACGCCTGGAGGAAGGCGATCGCGTCGGAGGTGGGGCGCACGATCTTCTCGCGACCGTCGCCGGGCGACTTCTCCAGCGACAGGAAACCGCGCTCGCACAGGTCGGCCACCACCTTGCTCGCCCCCTGGCGGCTGATCTGCATCTCGCGGCCGATCCGGGAGACCGTCAGCCCCTCGTTCGCCACGCACAACCGCAGAATCATGCCGTCCGGAAGTCGTCTGTCGGTGAAGCCGGCTGACGCCAGCTTCTGCTCGACCCGACGCCGGTAACCGATCCAGGAACGTACGAGCTGCGGGCCGAGCGCCGGCGCCGCGCTTCCGTCAGAGAATTGCGCAACCATGGGTGACAATATAGATGCGCACCCATGGTTGCGCAATCATGGGTGCGCGTTTTTTGGACGCCGGCAACGGCCACGGCACATGGAGGCGTCCGAGACGGGGCGTTGCGGCCGGCCACCCACTTCAGGCGGTCCCGGCGGCGACGAGTAGTGGAGTACGACGAGTAGTGGAGTACAGCGGGAGACTCGATGGCCGCCCCGGGCCCTCCTGACCAGAAACCCAGGCTGACCCGATTTGCCTCAATGCGACTGTCGGGGCGTGACGTACGACGGCACTCACCCGTGCCGCTTAGGGTGAGCACCGTTCTCGTTCGGCTGGCGTTCCGGACCAGGGGGTCTCGGCTTGGTCGGTGACAAGCCGAGCCGCAGATCGTTCAGAGCGGTGTGGGGCGGGGCGATCTCACCGACAGAGAAGGTGCACGGCGTGAGCCGCGCTTGCCCAGGAGCATTGGCCAGAGCGGGCGTTGGAAGAATCACCGGCTGGTCATCAACGGCATCCGGCAACGGACCGGTATCCCGTGACGGTACCTGCCGACGCGGTTCGACAGCCGGCAGACCTGTTACGACCGTCAGCCGCTGGTCGGCAGACGGCCCATGGGAGAAAATCTCGTGGGCCGTCCAGGCCGACGCCGACCAGCAAGACCGGCCCGGCGGACTCGACGGACTCGGCGGACTCGGCGACGGGAAGCACATTCACCACCGTCAAGGAATTCAGCCTGCCGGGCCGTGCATGCGACTGCACAGGAAACGGCTCAGACGACTATGACCCGGCGCCCTCGCGTATGACCGGCTTGGCTGTCGATGTGCGCCGCCGCGGCCTCGGCGAGCATGTACGACTTCTCGACCGGGATGTGGAGCTTCCCCCGCGAGATGAGGCCGGCGGCCTCGGCGAGTGCGTCCGGCACGCTCCCGGCCACGCCGGAGAATCGGACACCGAACTCCGGCGCACCGAGATCGGCGATGGAGATCACCTTCTGCGGATCCCCGGTCAGCTCGACGAGCTCGCGGATCACGCCCGAGCCGGCCAGATCGAGAGCTGCGTCAACATGGCCGAACTGCCGCACCCGCTCGACCCAGCCCTCGCCGTATGTCGCGGCGAGGGCACCCAGGCTACGCAGATAGTCCTGGTTCACGGCCCCAGCCGTGCCGATCACCGTGATGCCACGGTCGCGGGCGATCTGTAGCACCGCCGACCCGACTCCCCCGGACGCACCGCTGACCAGCAGCGTCTGCCCGGACTGCACACCCACCTCCCGGATGACGCGCAGCGCGGTCTCCACCACGGAGGGGTACCCGGCCGCCTCTTCGAACGTCAGCCCCTCAGGCATACGGGCCCAGGCCGACAGTACGGCGAACTCGGCATAGGTGCTCGAGCCTTCGCCGAACACGCGGTCGCCGACCTCGATCCCGTCGACGCCCTCGCCGACCTCGTCCACCACCCCGGAGGCGTCCAGCCCGACTCCGGCGGGCAACTCGATCGGATGGGCCGTCAGGATCTGGCCTTCACGGACCCTCCAGTCGACGGGGTTCACGCCCGCCGCCCGCACGGCGATGCGTATCTGACCGGGGCCCGCGTGGGGCTCCTCGGCGTCTATGAGTTGTAGAACGTCCGGACCGCCGAACTCGGCGAAGCTCACTTTCTTCATGCGGTCGAACGTAGCACTAACGGTTAGTGTTTTGAAACTGTTCTGGTTTTGCATTTGATAGCGTCAGGGCATGACCGAGCCGTCCGGACGCCGTGAGCGCAAGAAGGCCGCGACCCGCCGGAAGATCGCTGACACCGCCCTGCGGCTCTTCTTGGAACGCGGCTACGAAGCGGTGGGCATCCGTGACGTGGCTGCTGAGGCCGACGTGGCCGTCACCACGCTCTTCTCCCACTTCGCCTCGAAAGAGGCCCTGGTGTTCGAGCAGGACGATGACTTCGAGCAACGTCTCACTCAGACGGTCACCAGCCGGGCGCCGGACGAACCACTCATCCCTGCGCTGCGCCGCGAGATCCAGGCCCTGGTGCGACACTGCACGGCGGACAGCTCCGCCCCGATCTGGCACATGATCGACGCATCACCTGCCCTGCGGGAGTACGAGGAATCGATGCGGCTGCGCCATGCAGAATCGCTGGCAACAGCCATCGCCGCCGACCCCGACCTGTCACAGACCACAACGGCCTGCCGGACGATCGCGAGGTTCGTGATCGACGCCTATTCGCTGGCCCGTGAGGCGGCCGATCCGGAGGACGCGGTGGACGAGATCTTCCGGATGATCGAGGCGGCCTGGGAGGTCACCTGCCCTTGAGGTCCGCCCGGCGGGTCACGAGCGAAGCCAGAGGTGAATGGCAGCAACGGTCACGGTGCCGTGGAAAATGGGCCAACGCACCACGGGAGCGCCCCAGGGCCTCATCTGAAAGACGCTCAACAGACCGACCAAGTCGACCAGGCCGTCAGGGAATACCCGGCTCGACTCTGAGGGCACCCACGGCGTGCTGATGGGCACGGCAGGAGGTCCGGGAATCCACACCGCTGGCCATGCTCCAAGCAATACGGCCCTCAGCATCGGTATCAGTATCGGCATCGGCGTGGACCAACCTGCTGGATCCTCTCCTCTGTGCCGTCCGCCGACCACCTGCGGTGCCTGTCGTGCACGGTCTTCCACCTCCCGAACCGTGCCGGCAGATCGCGCCACGGGACACCAGTCCGCTGCCGGATGAGAATGCCGTCGATCACCCTGCGATGACTCTTCCAACGCCCGCCGCCTCCGCTGTTCTTCGGCAAGTGCGGCTCCAGCCCACTCCACTCCCGATCCGTCAGATCACCCCGCCCCATACTGACCGGAACAATGTGAATGGCGGCCTGGTCACACGCCCCCGTCAGACGGTGCCCGGTGCTGCTCCGCGGAAGCGCGTGGAGGGGGCTGGTCGGATTGGCTTCTGTGGCTGGGTGCTGCCGGAACTCCGCTCAGTTCTCCTGGACTCGGATGACGGGTGTGTGGGTGATCGGGAAGTTCACCGAGCGGGCGATGAAGCACACGCCAGATACGTCGCCGTGCAGCGAGCGGGCCTTCTCCACCATCGACGCGTCGGCGACTGCCACCTCGGGTCGCAGGACAACCTCGGTGATCTGGCCTCCTCCGCCCTCCTCGTCCATGGTCATGACTCCATGGGCGTGGTCCTCGTAGTCGGTGATGGTGACCCCGCCGACCGCACAGAGGTGGAGGTACCAGAGCATGTGGCACTGGGCGACGGAGGCTACGAGCAGCTCCTCGGGGTTCCAGCGTGTGGAGTCGCCGCGGAAGGCGGGATCTGAGGAGGCGGCGATCCCGGCCTTGCCGTCCGCCAACACCTCATGATCTCGGCTGAAGGACCGATAGCTGTCCGTGCCTGATCCGAGGTTACCCGTCCACTCGACCGTGACGTCGTAGGTATGCGTTGTCGTCATAGGCCAGAGCTTAGAAGGCACTGGGGGCGGCACTGCGAGCATTTCATGATGCCGGTGCTGCTCCACGGAAGATCGTGGAGGAATATCGATCGGCCGGGCAGCCAGCCTGCTGAGGTAGTGGTTGCCTGCACAGTCGAGGGCCTCCTCGGGAGAGCTGGCGGGAAGTCCGCTGGGCAGAAGGTTGTCCCGGTAGCTGTCGCTGCCGGCCAGGTAGAGGGCGAAGCCTCAGGTATGCAGGACGCCAGTGAAGCGCAGGCGGCAGAGGGGCCGTGACACCTGGTCCGGCAACTCGCCCTCCACGTAGGAAGCTCTCGCCGCCCGAAGCAACCAAGGTGCTGCACACAACCCACCCGAGGTCATGGCGCACGAGCACACAAGGCTCACCTGTCGGGGTGTCGTCAAGGCTCTGCGTCAGGACGGGGCGAGGACGCAGAACTCGTGGCCCTCCGGGTCCGCCAGGCACGTCCACGGGACGTCGCCCTGGCCGAGGTCGAGGTCGGTGGCGCCGAGGGCCCGCAGCCGGGCCACCTCCGCTGCTTTGTCGTCACCGGGGTACGGCAGCAGGTCAAGATGGACGCGGTCTGGCACGGTCTTCACGCCGGGCGTGCGGAGGAACTCCAGATACGGGCCGACCCCCTTGGCGGAGCGCAGCACCGCATGATCGTCAGTCACCTCGCGCAGGGTCCAGTCCATCGCCTCACCCCAGAACCGCGCCATGGCCCGCGGATCCGCACAGTCGACCACCACCGCGGCGATCGGCCCGGTGTCCCGGTAGATCTCCCGAGGCTCCAGCACGCAGAACTCGTTGCCCTCCGGGTCGGCGAGGACCGTCCACGGCACGTTGCCCTGCCCCACGTGGGCGGGCGTCGCACCGAGCGCCTGGAGGCGCGCGACCAACTCCGCCTGATGGGCCGCAGAAATGGTGGCGAGATCGAGGTGCATACGGTTCTTTGCCGCCGTCTTGGGTTCCGGGACGGGAACGACGTCGACGTAGACGGCAACCGGGTCCGGCCAAACGAGACCACCGTCGGGTCCGACGTACGTGGTCACGCCTGGGCTGTAAGCACTCCAGCCGAGCGCCTCCGCCCAGAACCGGCCGACCGCCGAGCCATCGAGAGCCTTTATGTTCACCTGAGCAGGTCGCAGCGCCATGCCGGCGATCCTATGTGCCGCTCTGCAACGACATACGCAGGAAACGTCGCCAGACAAGGATCAACTCGCTCACCAGCCGCCATGCTCAGCTCGCCAACGAGAGCGTGTCGCGAAAGTGGATCAAGGACGTGGATGATCACGGGCCGTGGGGCGTGGGAATCTGACGAACAGCCAGTGGGCCGTGGAGCCTCCCGGCGACATCGACAGCGAGTCCGGCGATCACGGGCTCGGGCGCGCGCGGTGGGCTGACCACCCTGCTCCACCTGGCGGTCGAGCAGGGGCAGAAGCCGCTGTCCCTGCTCGTCACCGCCGGTCAGCGGCTTTACAGTCCGCAGTTCCAGCCGGTCCTGGCGGGCATCCGGGCGCCCCGGCTCGGCCCGGGCCGACCGCGGGCCAAGGCAGCCAAAGTCCGGGCCGACAAGGCGTATGCGTCCGTTGTGGCCGTCCGATTGCGCATGCCGCAGCGGAGATGGGCATATCCCGCACGACGGCCCACAAGTGGGTCCGGCGGTTCACCGCGGAGGGCGAGTCCGGCCTGCACGACCGCCCCAGCCGCCCGAAGACGACGCCGCACCGCACCCCCGCCGGCACAGAGGTCCGGGTGTGCCGGCTGCGACAGGACCGTCTCCAGCGCGGCCACGACTGAGTACGGCCGGGATCATCCGGTGCTCGTTCTGTCCCCGACCGTAGGCATGGCGGAAGGAACGGCCCGGGCAGATTACGGCGTCCAGCCGAAACCACGGTGAGACGTCCACCGCCAGGACCAGCCGGCCATCCGCCCCTTGTGCCCTGTGCCCTGTGACGATGCAAAGGATCAGACGGAGGTCGGCTTGACGTCCGCTGTACCGGCGGCGACTGCCTGCATGTCGCCCGGCCGGCGGCCTGCTCCGCCGAGCCCCCGGGTCGTCCCCCGCTCTCCCGTTCGCACGTCACAGTTGCGTAATACAGCGATCCTGGCATCAACGCGCAGGGCGCTGCCGGCATCTCACCTCGCAGCAACGACATAAGGAGTTCGAGATGCTTCGTAAGCGCTTACACCTGATCGCCGTGCCGGTCGCGGCCATCACCCTGCCCCTGACTGTTGCAGGCTTCCAGGCCGATGCGGCCGCCGCAGCGGCCCCCGGCGCGGCACGGGGCGGCAAGGTCGCCGCGGCGACGACCCCGTGCCTGGCCGATGCCACGACGCTGGTCGGCGACCTCGACGGCGACGGCCACCCGGACAAGATCAGCAACCCCGGCCTCACCGGCACCAGGATGACGATCCAGTGGGGAGCCGCGAACGGCTCGTTCGGCACCAAGCACGCAGTCAGCGCCCTTCTCGGCGCGAAGAAGGGGGAGGTCGCCTCCGCCGCGGTCGCCGACTTCCAGCGCGACGGCACCCTGGACATGGTCGTCAACCTCGTCAAGCCGTCCGGTGGGGACGACCCCTCGACGGCGCGCGTCGCGGAGTACCGTCCCAGCCCCCTCAAGCGGTCGAACCTCACCTCCGCGAAGTCCCGGCACTCCGACATCGGCGACCAGGGCGAGGTTCAGCAACTTCGGATCGCCAACTACGGCGGCGACGCGTACCCGGACCTCGCGATCCTCAACAACCGCGGTGACGGGCAGCTGGACCGGGACGTACGCCTGACGAAGCCGGGCCACGGCCCGGGGAATTACGACTACGAACTACAGCAGAAGTATGGCGAGTTCGGGACCTCGTCGGAGCCGCCGGCCATGCCCGGCGACGGCTGGAAGCACTTCTACAAAACCTGCTCCTGACCACAACCGGGCGCCGAGGACCCTCCGGACACCGGCGGCGCCCGGCGCCGGAGCGGGCCTGAACCAGCGGGTGAAGACACCGTCCTCGGCACCGGTCCGGTCCGCCCCGTGACTTCCACGAAGCCCAAGAGGGGCGGTGGTTCGCGTGACCCGCGACCGTCCCGCTGCCTGATCGTGTCGGTCGTCGTCGACTCGACCGGGTGCGGGGCGAGCTCAGCATCATGAATCAAGTTTCTTGTGAACCAAGACACGGAGGAACTCGGCCGCCAACGCACCCTGGATTGCTTCGTTGACCGGCGGCACTGCCGTTCTTGCCAGTTGGTGACAAGCCGAGGTACCGCTCGGGCCGCCCGAATACACGCTGATACCGCCGCGAACGCTCGGCAGACCGAACAGCTCCGCGAGAGGCGCCGCACCGCTTACGCCAACCTCATTGAACAGGCCCAGCGCATGGGTGAGTTGGCGTACTGGCATGTGTCCGATGTTCACCGGACCGGCTGCCGACAGGAGCAGCTGCCCCCTCTGCGAGACCTCCGCTTCCGGTTGCGTGACGAGTGCACCAAGCGCCATCTGGTGTGGATCGTCACCTTGGAAGGGCCGAGTGAGGTAGTCGGCGCCGCGGACGGACTTCGACGATCAACCACCCCTCCGTGCGATGCGCTTTGGGCCGCGCTCGAGGGCAATGCGGGTGCCCTCCCCCGCGAAGACACGTATGAGTGCATGGAAAACATCGTGTGACTGAGCGCTTCAATTGGCCAGTTGAGCGGGACGGGCGCATCCATCCCTACCGAGCTTTCCGGCGCGTCCGCAAGAAAACCCGCTGGTCGGCTCCCCAGAGCGCTCTTTAGGCTGAGCAGATGGCCAATGGGAATACCTCGTACGTCTGCCTCTCCTGCCGGGTCTCGTACAAGCAGCCCCACGGCAGGGCCAGACAGCGGATCTGCCCGCGCTGTGCGGAGCCGATGATTCATGCCGGGTCGGCGTTCGCGGCGCCCCGGCGGCGAGACGTCGCGGCATGGCGGACCCTCACCGTATTGCTGAACGCAGGCGTGGGATTCCACAAGAGTTGCTGCGGCTGCCCCGGATACCGGCCCCGAACGTTGCGTGACGTGCGCGAACGGATGACGTACGCGCGGCGCAGCGGTACGCCGGTCGTGGAGGCGCTCGTACGGCGAGATGTGCCATGACGACCACGGAACGTACAGCCGACCAGCTCAAGCACTCACTGGCCAACTGAAGCGCTCAGTCACACATCGGTTCCCGGCCCTCACATATGCCTCCGTTTCAGAAGTCGAGCTCCAAGTAGTCGATGTCGGTGAACTCGACCAGGAGGCCGTCGGCGCGGCGCCCGCGGTCCTTGAAGTAGATCTCCTGCAAGCCCTCGGCCGCGATGTTCTGCAACTGCTGCTCGGGGGCGCCGGCGGCCTGCGCGTCGAAGAGCCGGGCGGCGTAGGCGGGCGGGAGGTGCTGGGTGATCAGGCGGATGCGCCCGTCGTCCGTTGTTCCAGGGGCGGCGGTGAAGCCGAAGCGGGCCCGGGTCTCGATGCTGATACCGCCGGTCTGTGCGGCGCGGCGCTGGGCCTTCTCGCGTACCTTGGGCTGCCAACGACGGCGGACCTCACGCTCTATGCGCGCGGCGAGGTCCTTGCGGGGCCGCTTGATCTGGTCTTTGACATAGCGCTCCACCGTGCGTTGGGAGACGCCCAGGAGCTGGGATACGGCTTTGGTGGAGCCCTTGTGCTGCTTGACCAGGAACCGCATCTGAGCGCCGGCGCTCTTGGGGATGGGGCGGGTGATGTTGGCGGCCGCGGCCTTCTCCAGGCTGTCGCCGAGGATGCCCACGTCGGTCTCCTACTCTCCGCTGTCGGGGGCGTCATCGCCCTTGATGTGCCGGGCCGGGTTGATCTGATCGTCCTCGATGGTCTGGGCGAGCCAGAGGAAGTCGCGGGTGCCTTCGTGCTTGACCATGCCGGGGCTGACGCCGAGGCGGAACCCTCCGGGCAGCGGCTTGCCCTCGTCGGTGTGCGGCATGAAGTCCAGCGGGCCGGGTCCGTGGGAGAGATAGACGGCGCAGTCGGACAGGATCGCCACGGGGAACAGGCCCGCGCGGGCCCATGCCATGAGTTTGCGGTGCTGGTTGGTGCGTACCTTGCCGATCAGCTCGGCCCTGGCGTGGGGACTCCAGGTCGGGCGCTGGAGGGCAGGCCACGGCTCGCCGAACTTGTGCTTGATGCTTTGGGGGCGTTCGCGCAGCTTGCCGATGCCGCCCTTGACCGTCGACTTGATGGCGGAAAGGACGGCCGCCTGTCCCGGGTCTTCGTTCTTGTGTCGGGCCATCGCGGCGAGGAAGTCGGCCTCGCTCATGCCGGCTTCGACGCCGAGGTCCGCCATGGTGGCCATGTAGGCGTCGCGCAGGCGGGTGTACCAGACGTCGAAATAGGCCCCGTGCTCGTAGCGGACGTATGCCTCGGACGGCTGGATGGGGACGCCGAGTTCGACTGCGTAGGCGACGGTCGAGGTGGAGTACCAGGCCGGCCCGGTCGGGCGGGTGCCTCTCGGCGTGAACGGGCTGGGAAGGCGCGGGTCGGTCTCGATGTGCGAGAGGTCGACGAGCCAGGAGCCGGGCAGCTTCGGGTCGAACGCCGGGCTCTTGACGTGGGTTGCCGGGCCGGTGCCGATGACGAGGCGGTTGGCGGCTGCGGCGAAGGCCATGTTGACGTCGATGCCGACGGCGTGGGTGTAGCCCTGGGTGCACTCCTCGTCGGTGAGGGGGCGGAACCAGTCGTACGCCTCCTCGTCGATGACCTGGTCCGGGGTGCGCACGTGGTGGCGGGGGTAGAGGGCGGCGACGAGCGGGTGCTCGGCGGGCGCCTCGGGCGGCGCGGGGTCGACCGGCTCGGCCAGCGAGCCCGGGTTCGGCCCGGACACCCAGGAGCCGGTGGCCGCGTCCTTGACCGCGCGGGTCGGCGGGCGCAGCGCGCTCATCAGCTCCAGGCCGCAGACGGCCGTGGAACCGCGTGGGGTGAGGACGCGGGTGGCGTACGTACCGAGGACGGCAGCGACGTCGGCCGGCGGCAACTGGCCGGTGTCCCCCCAGGAGCGGGTGTCCAGGGCGCCCCATGGCAGGACCGCGAACTGTACGCACTGCCGCTTGCCGCCCTCGGCCGGGCGGTAGACCCGGGCCCAGGGGCCGAACCCGCGCTTGGTCAGTTTCCACTTGGCCTTGGTGAGCTGCTTGATGACCTTGTGGTCGTCGGGCAGACGGAGGCCGCGCCGGTCTTCCAGGACGGCGGGGAGGCCGAGGCGTTCGGCGGCTTCGTCGGTGAGGACGATCAGGGGGTCGGCGTCCTTGCCGTGGCGGTGGAGGCGGGGCGCGCCCAGCTTTGCTTCGGTCAGGGCCCAATCGACGAGCGTGGGGAAGGTCTTGGCCGGGCAGTCCAGGACCAGGCCACCGACGCAGTACGCCGATCCGTCACCGTCCAGCACCGCGAGCGGGCCGTTCGCGAACCGCGCGTCGACGGCGGCCGGAGACGCGACAGACTTCGAGCCTGTCTGCTTCGAGGCGGCCTGCTTCGCGGCCGGACGACGCGACATCGACGGCTTGGCGGGACTCGCCGCGGTCACGGGGTCTGGAGCCGACGCCGTGGAGGGCCGTGCCGGTTCGTCCAGAGGATGGGGGGAGGCCGGCTGTTCCACCACAGAGCTGGGGAGTGCCTCAGGTGTCTCGGGTTCCGGCGCGAGCGGGTACTTGGCCGCCCAGCCCTCCAGCAGGCGCTGATACGCCTGAAGGCGAGGCGGTCGCGGTTCGCTGCGACCGTTCTCCCAGTTCTTCACCGTCTGCGTCGTCGACTTCAGCACCTGGGCCAGGCGCGCCTGAGTGACACCGGCCGCTTCCCGGAGCCGGGCCCGCTCCGTCGGTGACGGCAACTGCGGCTCACCTTCCAGCAGCGCATCGACCGCCGTGAACAGCTCTTCCTCGGTGGGCATGATTTACCTCCACCCCGACCCTAGCACCAATTTAGCCTCGGTTTTACCTTTACATTTAACTAAGAGAATAATGTCAACTCGCCGCAGGCCGCCACGGCAGCCTCGTAGCGCAAAGGGCCGCGGACCGGGCGCCGGCGCATTTCGGGTCGGATGCTCACCAGTATGAGTTGGCCCCGCACCCGCACTGCCGGAGGCAGGGATCAGGGCGTTCGAAGAAGCCCACGGTGTCGACCTGTCGGCGGAGTACCGAGCCTTCGTTCGTCGCGTCGCGGAGTGTCGTGGAGGTGGGCAAAGGCCCTGTCGGTCCAGGTAAGTAGGGAACGCCCCCGCTGGTCCCAGCCACAAGTTGATGCCGTTGTCTCCCGACCGGGCCCTCCTATCGACCGATCCGGGCCCACCGGGACCGGCGTCGCTGTGATTGGCCTCGATGGGCAGACACCGGCCTCTTAATGCCTCTTAGAGCCCGTACGCCCCACGGGCAGAAGGCAGTCACGGCTCTTGCGGCGAGAGCGCCAAGGAACGCCGGAAGGGCAGGAACGCCGGAAGGGCACGGACAGGATGCTCCCACCCCGTAGCGCAGCTCCATCCCGCCCCACCGACGCACCGTAAGCGACGACGTGTGCCGCGGCGTGCCTGCCTGGGCCAGGCAGAGGGTACGCGTGAAGCCGACCGTGGCCTGCCGTGGCCGGTTTGGCCGGTCCGGTTTCGACGAAGGAGGTCGCGCGCCGGCAGCACGGGTGTCGACCAAGGGGCTACGGATTGTTCCGGACGTGGTCGACGAATTCGCGCACCAGCTCCGTGATCGCCGCCCCGCTCAGCGTCCGCTCCCCCAGCGCTGCTGTTGCGGACGGGCGTAGCACCCGAGCACGAATCGGACGGCGCCGTCAGCGGCGTTGCCCCCCTACATTCGATCGGAGAGCAGGGAGAGCAGGGGCCCGCCACTGCGCTCGCACATCACCCGCGCTCAGCACTCCGGCCCCGACGAAGGAAAACCCTCGCCCCTCCCGGCCGCGATCTTCCCGTCCACTGGGCCTCTGACCTGCACAGATGTCCGGCTTTCACGGCGAGCCGGTCACCGATAGGCCGTCGCCATAGTTGCCTCACGGAAATAATTGCCTCATGGCAGTTTTGTGTGTGGCCATCGGGTAGGTGAGGGCGTGACGGCATGACGGGGAGATCAGGGAGGAGCAGCCATGGCAATGGCAACGGCGCAGGCCCGCATTTCGGTGAACCGCTCGGACAGGGACGCCGCACATGAGGCTGCTCGGTCGTCTGTGCCGCGGGTGGAGGAGGCGCAGCGCGTCGCCCCGCAGGACGCACGTCGCCTGTCGAAGGTGTTCTTCGAGCGGCTGTCCGACCTGGAGGAAGGCACGCCGGAGTACCAGTACGCGCGCAACACGCTCATCGAAATGAACCTGTCTCTGGTGCGCTATGTCGCGCGCCGTTTCCGCAGCCGCGGGCAGGAGATGGAAGACATCATCCAGGTGGGCACGATCGGTCTGATCAAGGCCATCGACCGCTTCGATGTGTCACTGGAGAACGAGTTCACCACCTTCGCCATCCCCTACATCACCGGTGAGATCAAGCGGTTCTTCCGTGACACGACCTGGTCCGTGCACGTCCCGCGGCGTCTACAGGAGCTGCGCGTGGACCTTGCCCGCGCCCGTGAAGAGCTAGAAGGGCGCGGCAACCCCGAGCCGTCCGTCGCCGAACTCGCAGCCCAGCTGGGACTGGGCGAGGACGAGGTTATCGAGGGGCTCGTCGCCTGCAATGGTTACGACGCCGGTTCCATCGACCGGCCCATAGAAGCCGGCGGCAGCAAGCAGCAGACCGGACTCGTCGCCGACCTGATCGGCAACGAAGACCCCGCCCTCGCGCTGGCCGAGGACCTCCAGGCCCTCAAACCGCACCTTGCCCAGCTGAATGAGCGGGAGCGCACTCTCCTCGAGCTCCGCTTCGGCTCGGAGATGACACAGACCGAAATCGGCGAGGAAATGGGCCTGTCCCAAATGCACGTCTCCCGCCTCCTCACCCGCACCTACGCCACCCTGCGCGAAAGTCTCCTCGCCGAGGCATGACCGACCACCTCCTCCCTACGAACCAGCTGGTTGGCCGGGCAAACGCCCGGCCAGCGCGCTCCCGGGGCTCCCGACGGTCCGTCAGCAGCATGAGGTCGCCGCACGCCATTCGCACGGCGACGAGTCCCGTGCCCGGCCGCCCGCTGCTCGGCCTGAAGACGATGGGTTTGCGAGCCATGACGTCGACGTAGCCGACCCCTGCGGTTTCCACCTGGATCAGGACCTGGCCTGACTCGAGGGCGGGTTCGGCCCGGTCGGCGCCCCGCAGCACCTTGGACAGACTGGACGGAAAGTATGAGCCGCTGACGGCCCCGGAGTTATCGCACTGGCACACACCACGTGATCATTCCGGGGCCTTCGCCACGCACCTGAGCAGCGATCACACACCACTTACGGTCAGCCACCCGGCAGGCTCTCAAGCGTCGCGCCGGGAGACCCGGGATATCGCGCCGATCAGCGCGACGAGCGTGCAGACCGCGAACCAGCCGAGTCCCGGTAGCGGTGACAGATACCTCGTGGCGGGGACCAAATCGAGGATCCGCTGGCCCGCCTCGGTGGGCCACCACTTGAGCAGCAGGACACCGAGGTCACTGAGCGCACGGAACGTGAGGGGGAGGAGGAACGTCAGGCAGATGCAGGCTGTGATCGCGCCTGCGGAGGCTCGCATCACCAGGCCCATGACAAGCGCGAAGACTCCGAGTACGCCCAGGTAGCAGCCTCCGCCGACCACGACGCGCAGCACGGCCCCGTCGGACAGTGCGGGGTGTGGGGCCGCCGCGCCCAGGGACAGGGACCCGGCGGTGTAGGTGCCGAAGGAAATCAGCAGCCCGGTCACCAAGGAGACGGCGCAGACCACCAGGGCTTTGGCCGCCAGCAGCCGGGGCCGTTTCGGTACCGCGGTGAACGTGCTGCGGATCGAGCCAGTACCGTACTCGGAGGTGGCTGCCAGCGCGCCGAAGAGGCAGATCGCCAGCTGCCCGATCGGAAGTCCTATGAAGATGTCCTTGAGGACGATTTCCGCGGTGTCTCCCTGGTCCGCACCACCGCCACCGAGCGCCCCTGTACCGATCGTGATGAAGGCGGCGGCGAACAGCGTCCACCAGGTGGAGCGGACCGAACTGACCTTTATCCGCTCGAAGGCGATCGCATCGATGAATCGCGTCTGTCGACCGGTCGTGCCGTTGCTCGGGGAGGCGGCTGCGCCGGTGTGTGTCATTGTTGTCGACATGGTTACGCGGCCCCTCCGCTGTGCGTCACTCGGTATTCGACGGCGTCTGCCGTCAGCTCCATAAAGGCCTCTTGCAGCGAGACCCGCTGCGGCGCCAGCTCGTGCAGCCACAGCCCGTTCTGCCCGGCCAGCTCGCCGATCCGCTTCGCGTCCAGCCCCCGTACGAGTAGCGCGTCTGCCGGGGACCGACCGGAGGCGTAGTCGACCGTGGCACCCTCGTACCGCAGCAGGGGAACGAGGTGGGCTGCGTGCGGGCTGCGGACCACGGTGCCGTTGTGGGAACTACGGGCGAGGAACTCCGTCATGGAGCTGTCCGCCGCCAGTCGGCCTCGGCCGATCACAATGAGGTGGTCCGTGGTGTCCTGCATCTCGCTCATCAGATGCGACGACACCAGGACCGTGCGGCCGTTGTCCGCCATGGACCGCATGAACTCGCGCACCCACTGGATGCCTTCGGGGTCCAGCCCGTTGACCGGCTCGTCGAGGATGAGGATCTGGGGGTCTCCCAGCAGTGCTGCCGCGATCCCCAGGCGTTGGCTCATACCGAGGGAGAATCCGCCACTGCGCCTGCGGGCGGCGGTTGCCAGACCGACCATGGCGAGTACTTCGTCGACACGTTGACTCGGTATGTGGTGGGAAGCGGCGAGCCCCCGCAGGTGGTTGCGTGCGGTGCGGCCGCCGTGGAAGGCCTTGGCGTCCAGCAGCGCACCGACGGTGTGCAGAATCCCCCGGCGTACACCGAAAGCCGCTCGCCCGAAGACGACTTGGCCCCTCCACACCTGCACGGGAGCGTCACGGGCAGCCAGGCACAGCGTGACGTACCTGGCGGCGGCGATTCCCAGAAGGCGCGCGTCGAGCATCGCTACGCCATCGCCGACAGCGAAGCCCTGCCCGAGCCGGGCTGGGTGCGGCTCGCTCTCAGCGATCCTCCGCGTGCTCCGCCTCGGGGGATGCGAGAGCCGCCTGCATGGCCACCCCGTCCACGTACAAGTGCTTCTCCTTTACCGCCCCGTTTCGACCAGAAGGAAGTCCGCGAGGTCAACGTCAACCTCGGCGTCGGACACGAAGGTTCCGTTCAGCCTCCATTGGACAGCCCATAAGGCGTCGTTTCATTTGGTGAGGCGGCGGTGGCAGATGAGTGTTGCGGCTATGCCGACGAAGGCAAGGAAGTGCTCGGGTTTGCGAACTGTTCAACGGCCGTCAGCCGCAAAGGAAATGACGTCTCAGAACCTGTGAAGCCTCCGGGCTTGCTTGAGCCGTGATGCCTGGAAACAGGCACGTCCGGTTCTGAGGGGCCGGGTCACGGCGACCTGACCCGGCTACCGGCCAGTGGGCGCGGCATCGCCACTCGCTAGGAGAAGACAGCCACGATCTACCTGGCCGGACTCCACATCGCGGGCATCTTCCTCTGGCCCGCGCGGTGATCCAAACGAAACAGCCTAGGCGTCCGGCTGGGGTGGGACGGTGAGTTCGGCGACGGCCCCGCCATCAGGGGCGTTCGAGAACCGGAGAGTGGTGCCGAGCACCCGCGCCTGCCCCAGGGCGATCGTCAGCCCCAGACCGTGCCCCTTCCGTTTCCCGTTCCCCAGGCGGCTCCGGAAGCGCTGGGGTCCCTGGGCGAGCAGCTCGTCGGGGTAGCCGTCGCCGTGGTCCCGCACAGTGACGACCGGTCCGTCCACGGACACGATCACCGGTGGGCAGCCGTGCTTGTGGGCATTGGCGACGAGGTTCCCCAGCACGCGCTCGAATCTGCGCCGGTCGGTCTCCACCCGGGCGTCGCGCGCCACGCGGACCTCGACCGACAGCCCGGTGGCCCGTATCGCCTGCTCGGACAGCGGCCCCAGTTGGTGCACATCAAGGTCGGCGCGTTCCACCTCCGCGTCGAGCCGGGAGATCTCCAGCAGATCCTCGGCCAGCCGGCGCATGGCCTGGACCCGGTCCTGCACCATTTCCGTCGAGCGCCCGGGAGGCAGCAGTTCGGCGGCCATCTGTAGTCCGGTGAGCGGGGTGCGCAGCTCATGCGCCACATCGGCGGTGAACCGCTGCTCGCTGTGCAGCTTGGCCTGCAGGCTCGTGGCCATCGCGTCGAGGGCGGTGGCCACGGCGGCGGCCTCGTCCTGGGCGTATACCGGGCGTAGGCCGCGGGGGTCGTCCACCCGGGCATCGAGGTCACCGGTGCTGATTCGGCGCGCCACTTGTGCGGTGCGCCGCAGGCGCCGGGTGAGGCCCGAGGCGGTGTACAGCCCGGCGGAGAGGGTCAGCGCGATCGCGAGGCCCGCAGAGCCGATGAGGGCCCGGTCCAATCCGCGAAGGGCCGCCGCACGCTCGCTGTAGTCCTGCTGGACGGCCAGTGCCTTGCCGTCGGCCGGGGCGACCGCCCACATCGTCGGACGCCCGTTGTGCCGGCCGAGCTGGGTGCCGCGCTCGCCCCGCCGCGCCATGTCGCGCAGCGCGGCGGGCAGGTCAGCGGGGTCCACCGCCGCATCCCGTGCGAGGGGCTCACCGGCGATGTATGCCTTGACCGTATCGTCGAGCACGCCCAGGGCCGCGTCGCGGGCATTGGCCTCGCTCTGCACGCCGACCACCACATGCACCAGGACACCGAGGGCCGTGGCGAGAAAGCAGCACATGACCACGATGAAGAAGGCGGCCTTCCAGCGCAGCGTCGCCGTGAGGGCGGAAAGGCGCTTTCCCGCCCAGGACGGACGAGCGCTCACGAGGTGCTCTTACGCGTGGTGGTGGCGTCCACCGCAACGTAGTCGCTGACCCTCGCGATCATGCTCTGCGAATGCTCGTCCCATGAGTAGACCGTGCGCGTGTCGTAACCGGTCAGCTCCGACGGCTCCCGTGTGATCACGTCCCGGCCGGCCACTTCGAGCGAGAGCGGGGCCACCGCGATGTCCAGGATCTGGCTCACCGTTCCGTTCCTGACCTTGAAGATCCACAGGACCAGTTCGTCGTTCCCCGCTTCGATACCGGCGAGCAGTTCGTCCTTCCCGTCGCCGGTCACATCCCGGTACTGAGGAGTCAGTACGGGACACTGCTTGCGCGCAGTGGCACAGTTGTTGATCTTCTGTCTGTCGGCTTGGAGGAACTGCGCCGTACCCCTGGGATATTTTCCCGCGGCGACCTGGGCCTTGACGATGGTGAGCGCGGGCACCTTGCGGATGTCGCCCGACGGGACTCGGGGCATCCCGTGGGACGGCCATGGCGCGTCGTAGGTGTCCCGCTCGTCCTCGTCGTAGGTGGGCCGAGGCGCGGGCGAGCGCTCGGGCCACAGCCGCGCCGGGGCCGAAGCGTCGGGTGTGTGCCCGTCGCTCTTGGGCTCGCCGGTCCCCGAGCAGCCACTCAGCAGCAAGGCTCCGACTCCCGCTGCGAGAACCAGCGGCACGATCCGGGCGCGGCCGGTGGACGGCCGGGAGCGGGGGTGGCGCACAACATTTCCCATCGGTGACACAAAGGAGAGCCTACGTCTCGCCTGATGAGCTGGATTACCGCAGCCCTTCGGCGAAGTAACGACGTACCAAACACCCGATATCGCGGCGATACCGCGTACTCGGAGCTGAACGACCACTGCATTGGCATGCGTGATTTCGGCCTGATCGTGGTCAACTTTCCCTGCACATACTCTTCTTGCTAAAGGCTGTCCCGTAAAAGATCGTCGGGGGGGGGCGGTGTCGGGCAATCCCGTGGCCGCTCGGGCTACGTTGAGAACCGCCAGTCGGTGTCCTCCGTGTCCCGCACGCTCTCACGTCGCGGAAGCCCTCCCACACGGTAGAGCGTCGTCCGGATCGACGGAGAACTCTTCAGGCAGGCTCCCGGAGCGAAAGCTCCAGCCCGCCAACACAGCCGCTCAAAAGCCCTGTCCGGCCCGCAGGTAGCGGCCCATCAGGTTCCGCCCAGCACGGAGCCCCGCGCGCGGGAGCGGCGGCGGGAGGCGGGCGCTCGGACCGACCTCGCGCTCGTCGAGCGGGGTGGCCCCGCCGCCGTCCGACCGCAGCAACCCCCGCCGCATGACGGCTCCGCTACTCCCCGATGCTCACCACGACGTCGAGACCGGCATGCCGCAGGGTGCGCTGAATGGCACGGCGGGCCCCGTGGACGGTGACGGAAACGGTTTCCGGCGCACGGGTGACCGCGCGGAGCAGGGCGTAGGCGCACGCGAGGTCGATCCGCTGCACGCTGCTCATGTCCCATACCCAGGTGCCTGCCTGCCGCAGGCGCCGGTCGCTGAGGAGCTCTTCCAGCTCGGGCAGAGCGTGCGCGTCCAGGGCACCGGCGAACGTCAGGACAGCATGCTGCTCATCAGCCTCGGTGAACGCTACGGGTGCGCGCTCCGGCTGAGCGGACTGAGGGGGCATGGATGCCACGGCGACCTCCTAGCAGCACGACGCGAACGTGCCTCCATGTTCTCAACGGAAGGCGCAGATGGCCCGCTGGTCGACCGTGGCGTGGCCATGCGGGGTCAGCCGACGGGGGCATTCGGGGTCTTTCATGGCCCAGGCTCCGCCGGAGCAGCCTTCCGGGAGGGGAGGGAAGGTGAAGGTGAAGTTCTTGATGTTGGCGCGGGTGTTCCATCGGTGGGACTGTCTGTAGTCGCACTCGATGCCGCTCCCGGGACGGTTTCACCCGAGTGGAAGGTCTGCGCTCCCTCCCGGAGTCCTGCCGTGAGCATCCGGAGCCCGAACGCGAATCTGGCGTCGAAGTCGAGCAGGGCCGGCAGTGGGCTTCGAGCCAGATGCGGGTAGTCCTCGGCGGAGAGCGTCGCTTGCACTCCCTCCACGTCCACCTCAGTGCGCCCTTGCTGTTCCAATGCCTCGCCCAGGACGTAGGAGAAGACTGTGGCGATGGCCCATACCGCGGCCTCTCCGGTGAAACCCGCTTCCTTCATGGCGGCCAGCAAGGAGTCGGCGACCGTCAACGTGGGCTGCCGGGTGGTGTAGGCGCCGCCTACGATGCGGGCTCCGTCGCGTTGGCCGAGCATGGCTGCCCGCAGCCTTCCGGCCAGCACGCTGACGCGGGTCTCCCAGTTCGCCTCGGGGAGCGGGCCGAGTACGGAGGCCAGTACCGCGTCGGCCATCGCGTCCACCAGGGCGTCCTTGTCCTGGAACAGCCGGTACAGGGCGGGCGGCTGGGTCCCCAGCGCGTCGGACAGACGCCGCATGGTCAGTGACTCCAGGCCACCGTGGTTGACCAGGGCCAACGCGGTGTCCACCACGGTGTCCGGCCGGATCGGGCCCTTGCGCGTACCGGCGCCGCTGCTTCCCCGCATTGACATGTTAACGATGTTATCACTAGCGTCATTCCATTGTTGTTAACGCCGTTACTGACGCATGGGCAGCCCACGAGGAGTCCGTCGGAAGGAGGAGGAATGGCGACCAGGACCGTTCCTACCGCCGCTGAACCACAGGCCCCGGAGACCGAGCGGCAGGAAACCTCGGTGATGGTGCGGCAGTTCCGCTGGGAGGCCGCCGGAGTGGTCTCCGTGCTGCCGGCCCGGCCGCACGGCGGGCGACTGCTGCCTTGCTATGTATGGCTGCGGTGGTCAGTGCCGTCCAGGGCAAAGTGGCGCAGCGCGGGAAACTGGACTCGGCAGCAGAGTCCCCTCGCGAACGGGGAACGGCGAAGAGCGAACGCCGAACGGCCCGTCCGTCTCGGCGACACAGCCTTGCCGCCACTGCTCGTAGGCATTCCATTCCCCAGCAGGTTGATGGCCAACTGCTGCTGAATCTCATCGACAAACGCTGTCACTGAAAGCGAACGAAGCCACACGATCGGCTTCCACATCGAACCCGAGCACCGGATGACCGTAATCGCCCTCCGGAACCATCAGCACCGGCTTGCCCAGCCGCCGACCGATGTCCCGCAGAAAACGGCAGAAGACGTCGAGACGCTCCTGTCCCTGAAGCTGCCGCAGATCCACGTCGAAGTCGACTTCCTCCGCCGCCTGGAAACGGAAGATCGCCAGCACCTCGGTAGATGGCCAGACACGCAGCTCAGGGAATTCTGCGCCGGCCGGGCGGGAGAGCACCGTCTCCGCCCTCGGCACCGGCAGCACCGTCTCGCCCTCGGAGTACTGGCACTTCCAGCCGCGCTCACCCACGAGATCGAGGAGTGCCTGCCAGTCCCCCACCGAGGCATCCGGGACACGCACATCCGGCAGCGAACCCATCAGATCAGGATCGAAGAAGTACGCAACGTCATCCCACAGCAGATCAGACACCCCGCCATACTGTCTGGCATCCCATCACGACGCAGCCCGATTTTTTGACGCATCGGTGACGGTGAGCAACAGCAATCGCTCGCTGTCAGTGGAACGTGAGGCTGCCGTCGGGCTCGCCCACGTTGCGGAAGGCGGGTTCGCGCTCGCTCGGCGCCAGGGCGAACTCGGCGCCGTGGTAGCCGGCGTGCTGGGAGAACGCGACCGTCCGCTTGCCGGTTCCCTGGCGGAGCCGATGTCCCAGCCGTGAGCCGCCAAGTTCGGCACGTTGTGGGTGAAGGCCGTGCGCTTGCCCTTGAATGCGGGGGTGCTCGAAGACTTCGGCCCTTGGCCCTGTCGGCCCTGAGCGGGCCGGCGGCTGCCTGGGGGCCGTCAGCGGAGGCCGGCAGTGCGGCGACGACGAGTGCGATTGCGGCAGCGGCGGCGCCGACGGCGGCCAGGTGGCTGATACGCATGAGGAACTCCTTTGGACGGTTACTGGTCGGACACGTGGTGCTGGTGGTTTATGCGGCCCTCGTGTTTCAGGACGCGGCGGGCGGCTGACAGCCAGCGGTCCTTGCGTGCCTTCGCCTTGTGCAGACGGTCTGCGTTCTGCTGGATCATGCGGCGTTGGATGCGGGTCTCGGCTGCTGCCCATACCGTCATCGCCTTGCTGGACCGCTGGCACGCCACATCGGCGCGGGCGGTGGCGCGTTCGGCCGGCGTGGGTGCGTCCGTCTTCCAGCGCTCGCTGACGGCGGCGGCCATCGGCTCGGGGTAGTCGAAGCCCGCCTTCGTCATGCAGGTGTGCCATCTGCGCAGGGCATCGCGTACTTCCGGGGCACGCCGGGAGGTTTCCAGGGCGGTGCCGGTCAGCTGGTTGAAGGCGTGGTAGTCGGGTGGGGCGGTGTCGCCGACGAGTTGGCGCTGGGCGGCCTCGAGACAGCCGCCCTTGCCGGAGGGGCCGTAGGCCGCGCGCTGCACCTCGGCCGGGAGCGCCTCGCGCTCGTCCCAGGCGCGGTTGCGCCGTACCACCGACGGCGGGTCGGGGCGCGGGTGGTACCCGTAGCGGAGGGCTTCCGTCTCGTCGGCTCCGTAGCGGCCGAGGTTGGTCGGCTCGATGTCCTGGGCGGCCACCCGCGGCAGCGCTTTCCACTCCATGCCCAGGTCGTTCATGCACCGGCGCATGAGGATGTCCTGCGCGTCTTCCACGAGGTGGGTCTCGGCGACAGTCGAGGCATAGGCGTCCAGTGGCAGTTGGAGCCGCTTGGCCTGCCGGGCCGCCGGCGATGGTGCGGTGGTGTGCGTGGCGGGCGTGGACTCGTGTTCCGCGGCGGTGCAGGCGGTGGTGACGGCCAGGAGCAGCGCTGCGAGCACGGTGGTGGTCCGGGTGCGGGAGGGCGGCATCGTTGCCTCTCGGAGTGCGTTGCGCGGTGTGCGCTAGACGGGGCGGGGTGCGGTGGCAGACAGGGCGGGGTGCGGCCCGGTCGCCGCACCCCGCCCGTCAGCAACTCGCTGTCAGCGCAGCTCAGAGCTGGCGGTCAGCGGAACATGACGGAGGTCGTGGTGTCGGGCATGCCGCGGTTGCCGAAGTGTGCCTCCCGGTCGCCCGGCGCCAGGGAGAAACTGGCGCCGTGGCCCTTCACGCCGGAGTAGAAGGTGACCGTGCGGTGGCCCTGGTTAATGGCGGAGCTGATCGTGTCGTTCCAGCCGTCCTTGCGCAGGTCCCACATGTCCTCCGTGAAGGTCGTGTTCCTGTTCCTGTAGTTGGCGTCCTGGTAGACCTTGACCTTCCTCTTGGCCATGAGCGCCCCGAGGTCAGCGGCGTGGTGGGCAGCCACCACGGGGGACCGCCCGGCGGACGGCTGAGCGTCGCCGGCGGAGGCCGGCAACGTGACACCGAGCGTGAGTGCGGCGGCGACAGCGCCCGCAGCGGCTATGTGACGGATACGCATGAGAGCTCCTTTGGCGTGCGTGTGAGGGGTGTGCCGTCTGCCCGGCTGGGCGCAGACACCGGATGACGGAAAGCGGCTGACGCTGCTCGCTCGTCCCTTCCGGCGCTTCGTACGCTAGGAGCTCCAGCGCACTGGAGATTCAAGTCATAGTGAGCCACATCACATGGACCATCGGAGAGTTGCCAGCCCGTACCCGGCCTCTCGGTCAGAACGCTTCGGTACTACTCCGATATCGGGCTGCTGCCGCTGGCCAGGCGCAGCTCCAGAAGCCACCGCCGCTACGCACACGAGGCACCGGATCAGCTGAGTCTGATCCAGTGGCTGCGTGCCCTGAACACCCCGATCACTGAAATCGCCCAGCTCATCACCGGTGAACGCACACTCAGTGATCTGGTGACGAACACGCACGACCACGCCTCAAGCCGTGGCACGGCATCGCCACCCGCTATGAGAAGACGGGCAACCGTCTACTTGGCCGGCGTGGACGTCGCGGCATCCTCCTCTGGCCTGCCAGGTGCTCCCAGTGAAACGCCTGGATGCTGATGCTGATGCTGGTGATAACGCCCGGTATCGCCAGGACCGGCAACGATGGTCTGCCGCCAGGGAACAGAACGGGGAACCAGGGGCCACAGCAGGGCTCAGAGCTCGCTCGAGAAGCGCCAACACCATGTACCCGTGGGGCGCGTTCGAGGCCCGATGGCGGACAGCATTGACTGACCTGCGATGGTGTGCGCCATGGACTCTGAGCCGAGCACTGGTCCCGCCCGCCACTACGACCGGGGAGGATGGCTGGCTCAGTTCACTGGCCACATACTTGTGGTCTGTCCTCGATGCTGTGGCTGCGCACTCGTCCTTCCCCGGCCTGGCCTCCCTGAGCGCAAATACGTCTATGAGCTGTTGTTCCAGCCACGCCGCCTGGCCTGCCGAGGGTGTGGTGCCGTCGCTGATTGGGAAGCGGAAGTTCGCGATGCCGGGCTGGTCGCAGTGGCTCCGGGCGGTACAGAGGATCCGTTCTTCCGAAGGCCGCTGTGGCTACAGACGCGCTGTGTCGGCCAGATCCTGTGGGCCTACAACGAAGAGCATGTCAACGAACTGTCGGCCTATGTCGGCGCCACCTTGCGCGAGCACGGGGCGAGTCCAAAGCGGGCGATGCTCACCCGGCTGCCACGGTGGATGATGAGGTCTGGCAACCGCTCTGATGTCCTGGTCGGCCTGGAGACGCTGCGCGTTCTGGCCCAGCGGTCAGCTCCCGCCGATCGGTCCGATGCCGCACATGAGCGTGGTGACCGCCCTCGGCCCTATCGGGCCCTGTACTTCCGGGGCGGTCCGTACGAGACGTCCCGGGAATCTCGGTTGTTCTGAAGCCGGGCGCATGGATGGCGGGACCGTGTCTCAGCCGAGCTGCCCCGTCTTCCCCTCGAACTGCCACCCACCTGGGGAGGGCTTGTCCGCCTTGTTTCTGTCGGTGGACGGCGTCGGGTAGGTACTTTTCCCCGGAAGGGTGAGTACACGACCTGAGGTGTTCCCCTTCCGCTGCTGCTGGAGTGGGCAGCATGGTCACTGATGACGTCCAGCCCCGTATCCATGCCACCTGGTGGAAGGCGCCTTTGGTCGCGTCGCTTCCTGGTCTGCCCGCACTTGTATGGGAGTACATGACGTTCCGGGCCGACGGCTATACCAGCGGGATCGAGATGGCGATCGTGATCGCCATGGTGCTGCTTGCCGGCTCCTGGCTCCTCCCCCACCGCCGTTCCGTGCGCGGCCTGCGCATCGCTGCCGCAGGCACCGCGCTCGGCCTGGCAATGCTCCCCCTGCTCTACGCCATTCTGCTCGGGGCGGCCATGGCCTCGGGATGAACCTCCGCCGACTGGTTCACCGGCGACGTGTGGAGGACGTCATTGTCGCCGGGCAGGAGCCGTCCCGGATGCGTGCGCGACTGGTCCGCTTCTCGCCAGGTGCTCGACCCAACTGGGCTCCTGAACTTGAGTTTCAACTTCTGCCTGGTTGCCCCGGCGCGTATCGAAAGTGGATCTTGAGGTGCGATGATCTTGCTTCGTGGCACGTGGAGACCTGACGGATGTGCAGTGGGCCCGCTTGGAGCCGCTGTTGACGGTGAGTAAGAAGCCGGGACGCCCGCCGATATGGACCAGGCGGCAGCTGATCGACGGCATACGGTGGCGGACGCGGACCGGGGCTCCGTGGCGGGATGTCCCCACGACGTCCGCTGCACCATCGCCAAACCCGACAACCAGGCCTGCAACCGCAAGAAGCGCGGACCCTCCGGCGGCCGCCCACCCGCCTTCGACCGCGAGGTCTACAAGCAGAGGCACGCTGTCGAATGCGGGATCAACCGCCTCAAAAGACACCGCATGGTCGCGACGAGATACGACAAACTCGCCGTCCGCTACGAGGCCACACTGACTATCGCCGCCATCAACGAGTGGCTGTGACCAGAACAGTCAACGCGCCTCCTCCGGTTATGCAGTCGTACCATGCGACCATGACGCTCGAAATGTCCCTTGAGTGGATCAGTCAGCCGGACGCGGAAGAGCGTCTCTACGAGGAGCTGTACGCCAGGGCTGGCCAACCCTTGCCTTCTCTGGACGATGACGAGAACCGCCCGCGCACCATCGGGAACGTCGCGGCTCGGCGCGAGGGGACTCTGCTGGGCTGGGCATGGCTCTACGAGGACCCAGACGGCGAGCACGCCGCGCGCGTGCAGGCCCTGTATGTACCGCGCGAAGCCCACCGCCTCGAAACCGGCCACTACAGCCCTCTCCCGCCGCCCGCCGAGGAGTTCGAGATGGTCACAGGCCTGTACCGCCGGGCCGCGCAAGAGGCCCGAGCCGCCAGCTACCGCACCCTGCGGTGGAGCGGCCCGGATACCGGTCCCGACGGCCAGGCCGCGACCGCCCTGAACGCATACGGACACGGCGAATACGCCCGTACCTGGAGCACCAACCCGGCCACGTGGCAGCCCCCTGTCGGCCTGCCCGACACCCCCGCCCGGCGGCTGCCCGAACCGGACCTCACGCTGGCAACGGCGGACGCGGAAATCTCGGCCGCCATCGAGGGACACATGGCTCACCTCAACGCCGGGAAAGCAATCCGTTACCAGCGCACCGAGCCGCGCACCCTCGCCCCGCTCATCGCGCAACTCGTCACACACCTGCGGCACGACCACCCCTCGGTCACCGAACTGAGCATCTGGGAATTCGACGAGACCGTACGCCAGGCCCTGCCACTGGCAGGGCTGAGCATCACCGGACGTCACATGGCGTATGAGCTTCCCCTCACGCCTTCATGACCTCGCCGCGCCCCAGGGGTTCGGCCAGCACATTCGAAACACGCCCTAGCCGCGCGGAGTTGCTCGTTGCGACTACCAGCCCCGGGGTGGTCACGTCTGGGCAGCTGCGGTGTCAGTGGCGGCTGCCAGAATGAAGCTCATGACCATCAAGGATGTCGCCCGGCACGACGTGAGTGAGCAGCGGATCGAGCAGGCACTGGCGGATATCGAGCGGCGGGCCCACAGCCGCTGGCACACGATGCAATACGACTGCTACTCCGATGAGACGTTGCAGGGATTGCGCGACGAACTCCTCGACCACATAGCCGCCCGCACGGTGGCGGATCCCGGGCCCGGCACCGCCCCGTCGCACATCGTCCTGCGCACCGCGGCCGAGTGCGCCCTGGGACTCCTGAGCCTGGGCTGCTATCCGAACGGCGACCAAGAGATCTCCTTCACCCTCATCGGCGAGAAGCTCAGCAGCGACGGCTATGACTTCGAAGCAGTGGTGGAGCAGGCGGCCACCGCGAGTACCTGGCTGGACGCATTCGCGTTGTCTGTGATCAGCGGCATCGTCTGGGAACAGGGCTTGGTCATCGGGCTGATGCTGCGCGACGACTATGCGCCTGACATCCGTAACGGTGTGCCGCACTCCAAGCTGGAATCGGAGTCGGACCCTGGCGAGCTGGCGGAGATGGACGCCTTGTGCGGCTATCTCACTCAGGCCGAAGGGCATCTGCCCCGGCACTGGCCGTCGGTAACGCTGTGCAAGCCGACCGCCGACGAACGTGCCGAGGCAATGCGGCAGCTGGATACTCTTGACGCGCTGACGCCAGATCAGCGCCTGCTTCGCGTGCTGTTGGAGGACGACCAGACGGCTTTCGAACAGGCCCTGGGGCAGCGCCTCGTCCAGCACCGGAAGAACGCCCCCGCCGATGCGGCGCCCCGCAGCCTCCTGCCACGGAAGACCATCGCACTGGCCGCGCTGGCAGTCCAAATACACGGCTGGGACTTGCGCGTCCAATCTGCCTACCTGCCGCAGGCGTTGCTGAGTGCTCCGGAAGGTGCACCGTCGGTCGGTGGCTGAACCGGTGCCCTCGCCACTGTGTCGAGCGCTGTCTCAGGATGAGCCTTGACCGCCGACGCCGGCTGGTTCGGTAGTCATGTCGCTGTACCGATCAGCAAGGTGCAGGGGCGAAGGCCGCATCTTTCATCGCTCGGGTTCGTCTGTCGACTTTCAGGTTCGCCTGTCACCTCTCAGACTCGCCCTGTCGCCTCTCAGGTTCGTCTGTCGACTCTCAAGTCCATCTGTCACCTCCCGGGCTACCGTGGGCAGGTGGACTTCGAAGCCAGAACCTTCCCTCCCCACCCCATCCGGGGTGTCCAGGCTGTGTATGCGCGTCAGAGCAGTTGTCCCGCCGATTTCGCGCTGGTCACCGTGGACTTCGAGCCCTGGGAGGAGGGCATCACGTTCCAGGTGGCCGCCGATCTGGACATTCCGGAGCGCGATCGATCTGCCTTCACCCAGTCGGACATAGCCACCTTCCAAACCGCTGTCGATCGGGGAGTCCGCGAAGAGCTGGCTGAGCTGCGCGCCGGAACCACTGTGGCGGTATCGGTGGTACTGCGCGGCATGCGCCTCCACATCACGGATTCTCACCCCAAAGCCTTTCAAGCGGTCGGACACGTCGCAGTACGCAATGCCCTCGCTCTGACCTACGGGCCGTCCCCGGGGCCCCGGCGTCGTCGCACATGACCACTCGCTGCTGCTGTGCCACCGGTCCCACCTGGAGAGTCGCCACCAGGGCACTGACCGGCATCACCGGGACGCCAACAGTGCCGCGGAAAAGGCTGCCTTCATAGCCAGCCAGAGCCGGTGATGTGTCATGCCTCCTCGGCTGCTTCCCCGGTCCGGCGTCGCGCCGTACGAGCTCCACCCCGCGAGCCACGGGTGGACCTGCAACGGAGTGACCCACTTCGGCTGCTACCGCCGGGCCGTGCCGCGCTGGCCGTCCCCGCCTCCCTCTTGACGTCCTGTGGCGGCTTTGGTCAACCCGTCGCTCCCAGTGCACGGGCCAGGCCGATCACATCGTCGGCGACGAGGTCGACCCCAGCGGGTGGGTCGACCCGCTCGGCGTCCGGCCCCCACTCCAGCGGGCGTGGGATATAGGCGGTGCGCAGCCCGGCCTCGGCGGCGGCTTCGAGGTCGTCGGGGTGGCAGGCCACCATGAGGAGCCGGCGCGGCTCCACCTCGAGCAGCTCGGCGGCCATGCGGTAGACACGGAGGTCGGGCTTGTAGGACCTGGCCAGCTCGGCCGACAGGATGCAGTCGAACCGCAGCCCGGCCTGTTTGGTGAGGCCTGCGAGCAGGCCGACACCCCCGTTGGACAGCGTCGCGGTGATCACACGGGTGTGGTGGAGCATTCCCAGACCGGCTGCGGCGTCGGGCCAGGGGCGCAGACGGTGCCAGGCCTGCACGAGCGCGTCCCGTTCGACCTCGCCGAGGCCTTCGAGGTCGTACTCGGTCACGACGTCATCGAGCATGAGCCGGTGCAGATCGTCCAGCGGCCGCCAGGGCAGCTCTCCGCCCAGGACCCGCTCCAGCACCGGGCGGTAGCGGCGTCGCCAGGCATCGGCGACAGCGGGCCAGTCGGCATCCAGCCCGGCCCGACCGCCGATATCGGCCAGCTCAGCGGTCACACTGGAGCGCCAGTCGGTCATCGTCCCGAAAACATCGAACACGGCGGCATCAACGTCCATGCCACATCCCTGCCCTTCAACTCGTCCTGCTGCTCGCTGACTTGGTGCGCCGCCGATCATGCCGCACCTTGCCTTTCCGTATGCGTGGTGAGGGGCGTTCCGGTGCCACAGCGAAACGCCGACGCAGGTGGGAGGGTGGTTCCGGTGCAACAGCGGCGACAGAGCGCGTGGAACGAAGAGCCCGGCGCCAAGCTCACCTTTGGGTTACCGCGGCAATTGCCGTGTCCGCCTTCCTCGGTGTCTCGCTTTCGAGGGGCAGAAGCAGACAGTGGTCTGGCTGGGATTCCGCTCGGGTGTCTCGGTTGGCGGGCGTCGACGTTGCGCCTCGGAATGCGCCCCTGGGGGGGGTGACGGCATAACGGCTGACGCATACCTGGCGCGCCCCGCTGCGACGCCGAAAAATCCGCCGAGACCGACGGCCTCTTCGCCTCTGAGCGCAGTTGGCCGGTCCGGGTCGAGAACCACACCGAACTCTGACAACTGCTCGCGACCAGGGGCTGCCACCGCCCCCGCCCGGGCCGCGACAACTGCCCCAACTCCCGGAAAAGCGGCTGCCGATGCCTTCTCCCATTGCGTCGTCGATCTTCACGTAGAGTGCGGTCAGGAAGGTGTTCAGGTCTGTCGTCGCACACGGATCTTGGGCACCCTCTGCCCGCTCCGGAGGCCAAGCGGCAGAGACACGCGTCGTTGCGCTCGGCGGAACTGCGTAGCGATGGCAGAAATCGAAGTCGGCACCAAGGTGGAGGCCGCAGTGAAGTGCCCTGACACATCGCGCGGTGCGCGTCTGACCGCCCACAGTGCCGTCTCCACGTCCCTGGCCTTGTGCAGTGATCGCGCCCTGCGCGAGCTCGTGGATAGGGCCGTGCCGATCGGATCCGGCATCGGCGGGGAGTCGGCCCTGCTGGAGGTCGCCGGAACCCCGGTCTTCGTGAAGCGGGTGCCCCTCACCGACCTGGAGAGGCACCCTGAGCACGTCCGATCCACGGCGAATCTGTTCGAGCTGCCTGTCTTCTGCCATTACGGCATCGGGACCATCGGCATGCCGGGCTGGGGGGCCTGGCGAGAGCTCGCCGTGCACACCATGACGACGAACTGGGTGCTCGCGGCGCAATACGAGGGCTTCCCTCTGATGTACCACTGGCGGGTGCTGCCGGACGCAACGCCCCTGCCCGAAGAACTGGCCGACATCGAACGGGCCGTCGTCTACTGGGGCAGGGGATCGCAGGTGCGCCGCCGGATCGAGGCTCTCCAGCAGTCCTCGGCGAGCGTCGCGCTGTTCCTTGAGTACATCCCCGAAAACCTGCACCAGTGGCTGGACACGCAGGTCGAAGCAGGAGGCGAGACCGCTAACCGAGCCTGCGCCATGGTGGAGAGGGAACTGGCAGCCGGCACCTCGTTCATGAACAGCCGCGGGCTCCTGCACTTCGACGCGCACTTCGAGAACATCCTGACCGACGGCCGGCGCCTCTACTTCGCGGACTACGGCCTCGCTATGTCCTCCGGGTTCGAGCTGTCGCAGGACGAGGCCGATTTCTTCGACCGGCATCAGACCTACGACCGCTGTTACACCGCCACGTATCTGGTGAACTGGCTGGTCACCGCGCTGTACGGATACCAGAGGGAGGACCAGGAGGACCGCTACGCGCTGGTACGCGCCTACGCAGAGGGCAAGCGCCCCACAGGAATCCCAGAGGTGGCCGCGGCGATACTCGCCCGGCACGCGCCGATCGCCGCACTGATGTCCGACTTCAATCTCAAGTTCCAGCGCCAGAGCAGGCACACCCCATACCCGCTGGAGGAGATCCGCCAGCTTGGCGGGATGCCCGGCTCCTCCATTTGCTGACGGTCGGACGCCTGGAGGCCGGCACTCGACATGGATCAGTCCCCCTACATCGCCGTCCAGCAGCACCCACGGGCGCTACGCCGGCCCGACCACGCGCGCATGCAACACCAACCCGCACAACACAGCTCGGACAATGGAACTGCTCGTCTAGGCTGCGATGATGGACCCAGTAACCGATGTGCCCGAGACTCTCGCCCAGTCTGCCGATCCGGCCCGGGTGAATGACTATGACAGCTTCGCCGAGGCATACTCGGCGGACAACGAGAACAACCTCGTGAACGCGTACTACGCGCGGCCGGCGATGTTAGCCCTCGCCGGAGACGTGGCCGGCCGCCGGATCCTGGACGCCGGCTGCGGATCGGGCCCCCTGTCCGCTGCACTACGCGACCGCGGTGCCGACGTCACCGGCATCGACGCCAGTGCCCGGATGCTGGCACTGGCCAGACGGCGGCTCGGGGACGACGCGGCCCTGCACGTGGCCGACTTGAGCGACCCCCTGCCGTTCGCCGACGGCGCGTTCGACGACGTGGTCTCGTCGCTGGTCCTGCACTACCTGGAAGACTGGGGGCCCACGCTGGCCGAGATACGGCGCGTGCTCAAACCCGGCGGCCGGCTGATCGCTTCGGTGGACCACCCTTTCGTGGCCTACACGATCCAGGATCCCCGGCCCGACTACTTTGCGACCACCAGCTATACCTTCGACTGGACGTTCGGCGGGCAGACCGTCCCGATGAAGTTCTGGCGCAAGCCGTTGCACGCGATGACCGATGCCTTCACCACCGCCGGCTTCCGACTTTCCATCATCAGCGAGCCACAGCCCGATCCGGCCGCCCGTGAACTGTTCCCAGACGAATTCCACGACTTCTCGACCAAAACCTGCTTCCTGTTCTTCGTCGTGGAGGTACCGCCGTCGGCTACCGGCTCGGACGACTAGCCAGTCGCTACCCGCTCATCCTCGTTGATGCACACCTCTCGGGCGCGACGAGTCTGATGCGCCGGATCGGGTTCACGCCGCAGGTCCCGGCTCGCAGGGCCGCGGAACGCAACGAGAAGGCCGTCACCTCCTGGAAGGAGGTGACATGGGCGGAGGTAAAACCACCCGGGCGGCCTGCGGCGGCTGGATCTGCTTCGAGGACGAGGTGGGGTTCACCCGCAGGCCACCGACCGGACGTACCTGGGGACGGCGCGGCATCACCCCGGTCGTGAAGGTGAACGGCCGCGGCTCCGGGCGGGTCTCGGTCGCCGGGCTGATCACGATGCGTCCGGGCTCGCGGACCCGGCTGGGCCACCGGGTGCGTCGCCACACCGGACGCAAGGGCGAGCGCCGCAGCTTGTCCGAGCGCGACTACATCGCCCTCGTCGACGGCGTGCACCAACTGGTCAAGGCGCCGATCGTGCTCGTGTGGGACCGCCTGAACACCCACGTCTCCCACCAGATGCGCGACCTGATCGACGCACGCAGCTGGCTGACAGTGTTCGCCCTGCCCGCCTACGCACCCGAGCTGAACGCGGTCGAGTACCTGTGGGCCCACGTGAAACACAGCCTCGCGAACCTCGCCGGCGTTGCCCTCGACCGACTCGCCGCTCTCGTGCGCAACCGACTCAAGCGCCTCCCGTACCGCCCCGACGTCCTCGACGGCTTCCTCGCCGGGACCGGACTCGCCATCGACCTCCCGCCACTATCACCCTGAAGCGCTTGGTCAGTTAATCGGTTGCACGCCACCGGGACGGGGTGTCGGATCCCGGCTATGACGATTGTGCTGAGTACGCCGACGACCGACCGGGTGCGCGAGGCCATTGCGGCGCTGCGGGAGTGGCAGCATGACGAAGCGCCGATGCAGCTGCATCCCGGGGACATCGGCTGGAACTACCGGTTCGGAACGGCCGAGACGGCCGCGGTGGTCCGGACCTGGAGCCGGGACGGACGGATCCTCGCTGTCGGGATGCTGGATTCGCCGACGGTGGTGCGGATGACGGTCGCTCCCGACGCTTTCCAGGACGAGGACTTGGCGCGGCGGCTCGTCGAGGACTTCTCACTGCCTGAGCGCGGCGTGCTGCCGGAAGGAGCGGTGTCCATCGAGGCGCCGCCGGGCCTGCTGCTCCACGACCTGTTGACCAAGGAGGGCTGGGGTGTCGACGAACCGTGGACGCCGCTCTTCCGCGACCTCGCCGAAGCGGTGGAGGACCCCGGCGTGTGGATCAAGGCGATCGGCCCGGAACAGGCACAGGACTTCGCCGACGTCCTGCGGTCCGCGTTCAACACCACGAGGCCCACGCGCGAGTACCGGCACAAGATGTCCGCGGCACCGTTCTACGCCGAAGCCCGATGCCTGGGTGCCTACGACGACCAGGGCAACCCCACGGCGGTGGTGACGGTCTGGTCGGCCGGCCCGGGGAAGCCGGGACTGGTCGAGCCGATGGGCGTCCACGCGGACCACCGCGGGCGCGGCTACGGCCGGGCGATCACCGTCGCCGGGGCGGCCGCACTGCGGGAGATGGGCTCGTCGAGCGTGCGCGTGTGCACGCCGAGCTCTAACGTCGGCGGCGTCGCGACGTACAAGGCGGCCGGGTTCGCGGCGAGGCCGGAGATCGCCGACCGGATCCGGAAGGCCTGACATCAGGGTCTGGGGACCTTCTCACCATGCGGCAGCACCTCGTACTGCGGCCGTGCGCGGCAGAGCCTCGTGCGGTAGCCGTACGAGGTGCTCTGCTCTCGACTCGATGGAATATCCACTGCTCCCACTCCGAGGGAGTCCGGCCGACGAGGGCGGTTCCATCCGTCATCCGCGTAGCGCATAGCGCATAGCAACGACGTACTGCGCAAATGACCGTCCGCCAGCCGTACAAACCAGCCAACCACCTCGAAGCGCCGAAATCAGTACCGTTCTCTCCAGAGCCATGCGGGCCGCGGCGATGAGCTCCTTCCTGGCCTGGTCGCTCAGCCTCGCCCTCGCCCTCTCTCGATCAAGAGGAGGGGTCTCAGACGTCCCACGCGCGTACCCGCCACGCCGCCACCACCCGACCTCGCCCACCGAGATCTCCCTCCCCGCCCGGCGAGCTCAGCCCCCGGCTATCCCACTGATCACAGCCCGGCGGAAGCGACGTGAGCCCAGGAAAGCGGAAGCAGCACCGAACCACCTGGGCCGTTCGCGCGTCCATATATGTGGACGCCGCGGCCTGCCCAGGGCGGGTTACGGTGACGAGGCGAATCGAACGTGTACAGGGCTGGTGGAGGACGCGCAGTGTCGGATGAGGGGCGGCTCATTGCTGGGCGCTACCGGCTCACGGAGCACGTCGGCCGCGGCGGCATGGGCACGGTGTGGCGCGCCGAGGACGAGGTTCTCGGCCGCCAGGTCGCGCTCAAGCGACTGCACACGCAGCCGCACCTGCCCGATGACGAGCTCGCCACGCTGTACGAGCGCACGCGCCGTGAGGCACGCAGCGCCGCCCGCATCACGCATCCGAACGTGATCGTCGTCCACGACGTCGTGGACGACGACGGCCTGCCCTGCATCGTCATGGAGTACGTCCCGTCGCCCACGCTCAGCGAGCTCCTCAAGGACGGCCGGACCATCGGGCCGGAGGAGGCGGCCCGCATCGGCCTGGGCATGGTCGCCGCCCTGCGGGCCGCGCACGGCGCCGGTGTGCTGCACCGCGACGTCAAACCCGGCAACGTCCTCCTCGGCGTGGGCGAGCGGGTGGTGCTCACCGATTTCGGCATCGCGATGACTGCCGGGGCGTCGACGCTGACCAAGACCGGCGAGATGGTCGGGTCGATCGACTACATGGCAGCGGAACGCGTCCGCGGGCTGAAGCCCGGAACGGCTTCCGACCTGTGGGCGCTGGGCGCGACCCTGTACCAGGCAGTGGAGGGGCGGCCGCCGTTCCGACGTGACACCGCGGTGGAGACCGCGTACGCCATCGCCGTCGACCCGCCGGAGCCGATGAAGCGGGCCGGCCCGCTGGAACCGCTCATCGAGGCCCTCCTGTCCAAGGAACCCGACGATCGCCCGTCGGCGGATCAGACGGAGCAAGCCCTGCGGGACGCACGGTCGGGCGGATCGACGGGGGTGCCGCCGCCCGCCACCGGTGCGAGCTCACCCGCGGACCGGAAACCCGTCGGCAGGAACGACGCACCCCCGGATCCTGACCCGGGAGTACATCGGGCCTCCAGCGACATGCACGTACCCCCGGCACCACCAGTGCCCACACGGGCCACCGCCGGCCAAGTGCGGCGCCGGTCCCGCAAGCGCCTCATCATGGCGTCGGCCGCCGTCACCGTGACCGCGGCCGCCACGGCGGGTGCGCTCTATGCGACATCGCACCGCGGCGCGGACACACCCGATGTCCAGAAGAGCCACCACGCCACCTCACCCTCGTCGGCGGCCTCGCCCGTGCCCCAGGGCTTTCACCCGGTCAGGGAGCGGAAACTCGGCGTCTCCTTCCCAGTTCCGGACGGCTGGAAGGCCCGCGTGCGGACAGCCGAACAGATCACCTACATCGACCCGTCCGCACTGGTCGAAATCACGATCAGGACAGTGGCTCCCGCGGGCACCAACCCCGTTTCCCACTTCGCGGACAAGGAGACGAATACGAAGGCGAACTACTCCGTATACCGCAGGCTGCGCATGCAGCAGACCACTTTCCGGGATCAGCCGGCGGCGGTGTGGGAGTACACCTTCCAGGGACGGGAACGCGGCTTCCGCGCCGTCGAACTCGGCTTCGGCCGCGAAGGCGGCCGGGAATACGACATCTCCGTCTCGGCGCCGGAAGCGAAGTGGGACTCCTACCGTCCCGTTTTCGACAAGGTCAGGGACGGCTTCCTCCCGACCGGTTCCTGAGACGGCCGATCATCGACTCGACCATGTGCCGTGCTCACCAGCACGAGGTACGACAAGCTCGCGGTCCGCTATGAGAGGACGGTCCTCGTCGCGGTCCTCGTCGCGACGCTCAACGAGTCCCTCTTTGCAGTGCGAGACAGGCCTTAAACCAGCCACTTCCCCTCACGCATCAGGGTCCGTCCGTTCATCTCGGGCACCGTTCCCCACGCCTGCAAAACCTCTGGGACAACCTGGAAGAAGACGTAAGAGCGATGA
The DNA here is from genome assembly GCF_023544705.1 of Streptomyces sp. MCA2. Classification (NCBI taxonomy): domain Bacteria; kingdom Bacillati; phylum Actinomycetota; class Actinomycetes; order Kitasatosporales; family Streptomycetaceae; genus Streptomyces; species Streptomyces sp. MCA2. The sequence goes on along the minus strand of NZ_JAMJFM010000008.1, from coordinate 52,254 downwards.
TCCTGCCGAGGATCCCAGCCGTCCTTGGCAGCAAAGGCATCGCCCACCTCAGCGGGAAGCTCCTCGCGGGTCAGCATGCGCGCGGTGCCGTGGACCAGGACCACGTCCCGGGTGTGGCCGAAGCAAAGGCGGGCCTGCCCTGTGGCAGACAGGTTGCGCCCAGTCGGGTTGGTGACGCGGGTGGACAGCCACACAGCCTCGCCGTCCCACCAGAAGGCAAGCGGAACGAGGCACGGCTCGCCGGTGGTGTCGGCCGTAGCGACCCATACATCGTTGTCCCGCGTGAGCCGTTTCAGCGCCTCGCGCTTGCGCTGCTCGGGGCTGCGGGGTCCGCTGAGACGAGAGTCAACTGACGTCATGGAGCGAGGTTATGGCTTCAGGCACTTCACCACATCCGTCAGCGGAACTAGGGCGAAGGACCGAGAATCGGTCTCCTGCCGGCAGTGGGATTCCGCAACTGACTCGCCTGTACAGCTGGTTTGAGGCCAGGATTTCGAAGCACGTCCCAGAAGTGGCCCCATGTTGCGGGCGCGCGCCGGGCGTTGTGCACGAATTCCTCCAACGCCATCAGGCCCACCGGTGGCGGGGGCCGAGCGGCGGCGCTGCCTTCCTGCTGGTGGCGAGGGCTTCCACGACGAGGTTCAGCACCTGGGCGTAGTCGCAGTCGCCATGCAGCTCGCTGAGCGGACGTCATACGGTCAGCCGGACTGATCGCCGGGGTGAGAAGACTGACTCATGACGTTCCCTCCCCGCTCTGCCTTCTCCGGCTCAGGACCTTTGGCGAGCACCCGGCGCCAGGGCCGTTCGTACGGTCCACCGCACGTCCGGCACACGGCCGTATAGAGCCCGGCGGCCGGGCCCATCTCTTCGGCCGGCTCGGCCGGGTACTCGGCACGCGAGATCTTCGCCACCAGCTGCGGTTGGGGGCAGGTGCATTCCTCCGGCTTACGGCGACGGTGCGCCTTGGCCCCATACGGCACCAAGGCCCGGGCAGGCGGGTCAGTCATGAAGTCCGTCTGCCACCCGTCGATCGGTACTTTCCTGCGACGCCGGGTATTGCGCTCGAATCGCTCTTTGCGAGCCTTGGTCGAGAAGAGCAGGAGCAGTCCGGCCAGCAGCCGGAACGCGTCGTGGCTGAGCTGGCCGGGCTCCGGATCGAGGACGGCGGTGGGGACCCCCTCATCGGTTCTGATCAGCGGCACGCCGCCCGCCCAGTGGCCTTCGGACGAGCTCCAGCCCGCAGTCACAGGGATGTTGTAGGCATCGCTCGCCAGGAAGGTCACCGCCCGCTGCACGTCCGCACGCTCCATGAGCTCGTCGTGCAGCCCCGGTCCGGCGCGGCGGTGCGGTTGCCGCGCCCTCTTCTCCACGATCGTGGCTTTGGCGATGGCCCGCGCACGGGACTCCGCGTTGCGGGCACGCTTTTGGGCGAGCTCCTTCTCCCACTTCTCGCGGCAGGCGGCCTGCCGCTCCTGCTGGAGGCGCTGCCGCTTCTCCGCTTCGGCCAGGTGAGCGTCCTCGGCGGTGACGTACTGCGGCGCCGTCCACACCTGCGGCAGTTGCCGCAGCGGGTACCGGAGCGTCGTACGCGGGGCGTGCGGGAGGACCTTGCCGGCGAAGACCCAGCACAGGAAGTCGGTGAGGCTCGCCCGCGCCGGTATCTGCCAGCCCGACCCGGTGAACCGCACCAGGCCCTCGACGACCGTGAGGCCGCGGTCGGCATCAGCGGCCAGCCGTATGGAGGGGACCGTGCCGAGCCAGGGCGGGCGGGGCCGGTCACTGAACCAGCACGAGGTGACGCCGTGCTCGCGCATCCGGACGGTGCGGGTGGTGATGTCCGCAGCCGTGATCGGGGAGAGCTGGGCCTCCAGCGCCATCGTCCATCCGCCGCCCGGGTCGGTGGCCAGCACGTCGGCCCGCCAGGAACCGTCAGGTGCCCGCACCTCCATTTCGGCATGGGCGCCGGCGTCCCGGGCCGCGCTGGCGAGTTCGAGCTTGAGGAGGTGGTGGGCCTCGGACTCGCCCTGTCGGGCGACCTCGCAGTCGGGCGCGTGCGGGGCATGAGCAAAGAACCGTAAGCCGCTGCGGGAGGTCTTCGCGTGCATCGGATGCCGGCACTCGGCGCAGGCGATTGGCGCGGGCGGCCTCACCTTCCACACCGCATCCCACGACTGCTCGCATCCGAGGTCAGGCAGGTGCGCGAAGACGGTCCCCCACTTCGCGTGCACAGCTCGAAACGCCATCGGCCCCCCTCTGAACGACAATCACGTCAGATTGTTCCACCGACCACTGACAGCCACCCGGACATCGCCCACCGTCCGTCGCGACGACACGACTGGGGAAGTCCGCCGCGCTCACCCCACCGGGTCCTGGGCAGGGCGCGAACTACCCCCAGGGCCATAGATGTTGAGGTCCGATCCGGGACAGCCCTTAGGGCCGGTCGGGGCCCGGAACAGAGGTTATGGCGTCTGCGTTCTCCGCACGGCCCACAGCCACCCGCAGCGTCAGTGCAGCCACGCATCCCGCCACCAGGCCGCAGGTCAGGGCCGCCGGGACACCCTCACCGATGCCGGCGGACAGGCGCAGCAGGTCCCAGCGCAGGCCCGAACTCATCCCGTCCACCGCCACCCTCAGCAGCTGACTCGCCAGCAGTCCGAGGACGGTCGCGCAGACTGCGCCGGCCGCCATCGCAGGGACCGTGGCTCGGGTGAGCAGTCCGGGCAGCCGGCGCAGTGCCCACCACACCACGGCGAGCAGCAGCACGTCGACGGCGCGATACAGGAGCCAGCCACCGAGCGGCGCGCCCCCCGGGCCCACCCAGCCGCCGAGCAGCAGCCACTGGCGCAGGAGGTCGCCCGGTTCGGCGAGCAGCCCGATGTTCGGGGAGACCGTCTGGAGGGCGGCGGCGACCGGCTGGTACGAGAGGATCACCAGGGAGAGTGCGATCACCGCGGTCCCGGCGGTGGCGGCCAGGCGGGCGGCGCGCGCCGGGACTTCCTCCTGCGGCAGCGGACCGGCCCCCTTGGCAGTGACTCGCGCTATGAGCACTGTCACCGCCGCCGCGACCAGCGCGGTCACCACCAACACCTGCCGCCCGGAGGAGATCACGCTCGCCAGCTGGGGCAGGAAGCGGTAACTGCCGTGCCCTCCCGAGGCGATCAGCCACGGCGCGGAGACGGTCACCGCCAGGGTTCCGGCCACCAGACCCCAGGCCCATACTGCGAGCAGCGCGGCCGGCATCCGGCCGTGCACCGGCGGCAACCTGCGGACCAGGAGCAGCGCCCCAGGTACGAAGAAGGCGAAGACCGCGCCGAACCGGATCTGTAGAGCAGTGGTGTGCAACGTGAGGTAGCTGGTGCCGGCGGTCCCCGCTGCGTTCCCGATCCCGCCGGACACCTCTTGGCCGGACTGAAGCGAGGCGGGAGGGTCGTACGACCAGGGCGTGAGCCACCGCGCCAGCTCGGCGGCGGACTGGCCGTCGAACATGGCAGTGGCGCCCGGCAGGCGCAGTGCGTGCGCGCTTGCCCCCGCCCACCACAGAAGGGCCGTGAGCAGCAGCGCTCCGGCCAGTGCCGGTATCACCGCGCGCCGGTATGTCATGACTTTCCCCCGTCTTGGTCACGCATCCCCTGATTCCTCTGCCCAGCGGAGATTACGGGGCGTTGATCACATACGGATCACGGCGGTGCGCTGGTTTGGCCGGGCGCCGGAGGCGACGGATTCAGCTGGATCCTGGAGACGGCCGGGCAGTTGGCGATTTTTTCGCGTGGCTCCGTGCAGGCCGAGCGGCCGTCTCTGGTTCCCTGTCGGCGGGAGGGAGCGCGGGCCGCTGAGGTGGACGTCGGGGCTGGGCCGTGGGGCGGCCCGCCCCACGGCGTACCGATAGCGCAATTGCGGTGAGACTTAGAGATGCGGGTGGCGCGCCCGGAACCTACGCGAGGCGTGTGGTCACCGGAGCCCGCCCGCGTTGGGGGAAAAGGGTCGGTAGTGGTTGCTCACGTCTGCGTACTGGTCGGGCCGGGCAGCTCGGTGGGCTTCAGGGTGGTCGAACGGGCGCCGACGTCCGCGGCGCAGGGATGATGCTGCCCGGGAGACCAGACGGCTGAGGGCGCTTTTCATTGGTCCTCCACTCATGGCGTTCAGTACTTCGAGCGTACGGAACGCAGGGAGAGCGTGAAGCGATCTGAGGGAGATTTGAGGGAGCACAACGGGACTACCCAACCGCCCGTGTTCGCACCGGTAATGGGCACCCGCTTACCCTCACCCACCCCCAGCGCACCTCGGCGCCTGCGTGGTAACGCCCCTTCCACAGGCCACCATTGAGTCTGATCCGGCGTGGCCCCGCTCGGCGCTCGGGAGCGTCTCTTCGATCGGACAGCTCGACATTGTGGTTGGGACCTGGCCACACCAGACAGGTCATCCGGCGGCTGAGGTACCCCCCTTCGCGTGCCCGAGTAGACGAGAATCGGAGGCATGGGAAAGACACACGAACGCATAGACGGAAGACTCCGCGCCTTCATCGAGTCACAGCCCATCTTCTTCACCGCGACGGCGCCGTTGTCCGGCGACGGTACGGTCAACCTGTCGCCCAAAGGCCTCGTCGGCTCGTTCGCCGTACTCGACGAACAAACGGTGGCCTACCTCGACTTCGCCGGCAGCAACGCCGAGACGGTTTCACACCTGCGCGAGAACGGCCGTATCACCCTGATGTGGTGCGCCTTCCAGGGCCCACCGAACATCGTGCGCATTCACGGCCGTGGAGAGCCGGTCTTCCGCGACGACCCACGTTTCGAGGGCCTGCTCGCGAACTTCCCGGACATCGACCCGGCATCGCACGGCCTGCGCGCCATCATCGTGGTGACGGCCGGTCTGGTCCGTGACACCTGCGGCTACGCAGTTCCGTTCCTGGCATACGAAGGGGACCGCGATCTGCATCGCAAGCGCTTCGAGCGTGAGGACGACGATTCCCTGGCGCGCTACTTCGAGAAGAAGGAGCACATCGCGGCAAGCCTCGACGGTCTGCCCGGTCTGCCGCTTCCGCTGCCGCCCCTCAGTCTCTAGTACGTGCCCCTTCGAGCCGTAGCTCGTTGTTCCGGCCCAAGCGGCAGCAGTTGTGGTCGGCGGACGACACCTGGGAACGGCTGCTCCAGCACATCCAGCCCGCCGTCGACGCCAAGGGCGGCATCGACCGGGAGATCCATGCCGACTCCACCTCGGTGCGGACCCACCAGCACGCCGACGAGGCTCCGAAGGCCCCGGCGGCACCACCCAAGGCCTCAAACAGAGCCGCACAAAGGCCAGTTCACGTGGCTGCGTACTTGCGCCTACGCATGTTCCTGAAGGTACCGGTTGTGGGCGCGGGCTTCGGCGGCGGACTTCAGTTCGCGCAGCCAGGCCTCGAGGCCCTCACGGAGGATCTTGGTCGCGGTGGGAACGTCCGCTTCCACCTGGTCACCGGTGTGGGTCTCCTCGGTGCTCACACGGACGCCGCCCTTGACCTCGGTGAAGTTCCAGACATGGACACCGTCGATGCGCAGTCCTTCGCCGATCGCGGGACCGGTCCAGCGGATGCACGAGTTGCGCCTGATCTGCTGGACGGTAGAGGTGATCTCCAGGCTGGTGGCGGGAGTCGAGGGGTTAGGGGGTATCGGGGTCGTCCACCGGAATGCCGAACCCTTGCGGAGGGGACCGTGGTCGAGGCGTTCCACGCTCTCGACGGGGGGCTGCCAGGACGGCCAGCGCTCCACGTCGGTCTGTAGCTTCCAGACGGTGCGCAGCGGGGCGTTGATCACGGTCTCGGTCCGGTGGCGGACGAGAGCATCGGGGTCGACGCCCTTCCCGCGGCAGGTGAGGGACTTGCCGGGTTGGGACGTGGGCGAGGCGTGGGACGTGTGGGAGCCGACGGCCCCGGCGGGTGCGGCAGCGGCGCCGATCAGGCCGAGGACGAGCGGGACGGGTAACAGGGCGGCGCGGATGCCGGTACTGCGGATGCCGGACATGACGATCTCCTCTGTCGGTCGGGACATGAGCGCTGCCAGTCGGCCACACCGAGCAGCCCCGATAGAAGCTCACGTGTTCGTTATAAGTTATAACGTCACGCGGAGCGGCAGGTCAATGGATGCGTGATAGCTTCTAACCAACCCTTGAGGATGTAGCCAGATGAATGGAGGCGGTGGCAGGCCATGGCGACGACGGGCGCGAACACCCCGCGGGAGCGCTATCGGGCCCAGGTGCGAGCGGAGATCACGCAACGCGCCTGGGAACAGATCGCCACGGCGGGAGCGTCCGCGCTCTCCCTCAACGCGATCGCCAAGCAGATGGGCATGAGCGGACCGGCGCTCTACCGCTACTTCGCCGGCCGCGACGAGCTGATCACCGAACTCGTCCGGGAGGCGTACCGAAGCCTCGCTGAGACTCTCCGCACGGCCTCCGCCACCGGCGCCGACCTGGCCGGGCTGGCACACGCCCTGCGCGACTGGGCCCTGGCGGACCCTCAGCGGTACTTCCTCGTCTACGGCACCCCCATCCCCGGCTACCACGCGCCCGCGGACACCACCGCCATCTCCTCCGAGATCATGACGACCCTGCTCGACGCGTGCACGGCGCTCGCACCGGACGACGTCGCGACGCCCTTCGGCACCTACCTGGAGGACCACCGGGACTGGGCCGCCGGCCACCCCGCCTCACCCGAGGCCCTCCACCGGTTCCTGACCTTCTGGACCCGCCTGCACGGCGTCCTGTCGTTGGAGCTCGCCGGTCACTTCACCGGCATGGGCCTCGACCCCGCCCTGCTCTTCGCGGCCGAACTGGACGACCTGCTGGCACCCCGATCCTGAGATCCTGAGGTCGCATGCGGTGGAGTGCCCACGGTCCGGTTCGGAGACCGGCGGATCGCAGGCGACGCGCTGACCAGGAGAGTGGACCGACGCAGACGAGCTCCGGGGCGTTGGTCCAGCGCCACGACGGGACGCTGGACCGGCGGCGGCACAAGGCGCCTTCCTGACTAGTGATGCACTGGGGTCAGACACAGCGTGATATCGCCGAGCCGGCTGCCCCGCTCGGTGTACTCGTCGAATTCCGCTGGGCATTTTTCTTGGCGCGTGGCGCTGAACCTGACCCTGTAGTCGGCTTTGGCGTCACCGCAGGCGACAGTGAAAAGGACGGGGTCCGCGTGTGTGCCACGGTTTTCCAGACAGTCCCCGGCGACCGCGTCGCGAGCGCCTCTCTCAGGGGGCTTACCGTCGTCGGTCGCCATGCTCAATACCCAGAACCCTGCGAAGGCCACGGTTACGGCGCCGAGCGCGATGAGCGGCCGGAGCCAAGGGCGTCGCGCAGGCCCCGTCGGCGTGAACATCGGGACGCCGGACTGCTGGACCGGCAACGGCCCGTACGCAGGCTGCTGACCTTGGAAGAACGGACCAGTGGCAGGCGACCCGTAGGGGGCCGGGCCACCGTGACTCGGCGGCGGCCCGTACGGGGTCGGGCCGGGCTGCCGGCCGTAGGGAGTCGGCCCTTGTGGTGGCGGTGAGTACGCAGACATACGGGTCCCCCTGTGGTGATGCGGTGGCCTGGCGCGCCGGATCAAGTTCGATCACCAGGCTATGAGGTCCCCGTACCTCTGCCGCACACCGGGCCACTTCGTGCTGTGTTCCTGTCCTGCGGTCACCCGCCACGCCTGCCAGTCGGCTGGCGGGCTGGCGGGCTGGCGGGCTGGCGGGCTGGCGGGCTGGCGGGCTGGCGGGCTGGCGGGCTGGCGGGCTGGCGGGCTGGACGAAGGCATACCAACGGCCCATGGACCATGCCCTCCGCAGCGGCCACGGGCGCCCAAGTACATCGGGTACGGCCGCCTATTCCCACACCTCGGGCCCACCGCCCTGCCACTCGATCAGGCTACGGTCATCGAGGGCGATGAGGCTGTCGTCGATACCGGCCTGTCGCAGAAACCGCACCACATCAGCGGTGTTGTAGGCCACACCGAGAGCCACCCCGCCGAGGGTCACCGGACGGCCTCCGTCGCTGGCGGGCGGACAGACATGAAGAGGGGCATGCTTCACCATGTCCTCTAGCTTTCACCCGAACATCTCCCGCCGCACCTGCTGTCGCCCTCATCAACAGGTGGCCGTCCATCGCCGAGACGGGAGAGGGCGGAGACGTTCGTGCGGGTCACCGCTGCCTGGGTGCTCCAGGCCGAAGACAAGGTCGACTACCGAGCGGTCCTCTTCGGCACTCTGGCTCAGGACTCGGCGTGCACCGTTTCCCTCCGGCCCGTTGACCAGAGGTATCAGCGATCCCGGCGGGTTCGGTCGCGGCGTCTACCAGGGCACGGCCTGCCCCTGGTAATCGAGAAAGTGGAGACCGGGCTTCCCCCGGTGGCACTCGATCGTCTCCGCCACCCCGGGGATGCTCTCCTCCACGCTGAGATCGGCGTCAGGTCCACCGAGTTCGGTGCGCACCCAACCCGGGTCCATGAGCAGCAGCGTCCGTGTGTCCTCGGCATTGCGGGCGGCGTGGCTGCGCATCAGCTGGTTCAGCGCGGACTTGCTGGCCCGGTACAGGTCCTGCCCGCCTTCGGTGTTCAGAGCGATGCTCCCCTGGTCGGAGGACATCACGCCGATGGTCCCGGTCGGCGCGACCAGCGGGCGGAGGGACTCCACGACACGCATCGGGCTGAGTGCGTTGGTGATCATGACCTCGGTGAACATGTCCGTCGGGACCTCACCGATGGGGATATCGCCGCGCGTGATGGCGGCGTTGACGAAGAGCAGGTCGAGGGTGCGCTGTGCCAGTCGGTCGCGCAGTGCCGATATCTGCTCCGGCTCGGTCATCTCCAGGGACTCGATGGTCAGCCGCCCTCCGGACGCTTCGGCCAGGTCGTGGAGGCCGGTGTGCCGGCTGCCGCGGACCGTACCGATGACGTCCCACTCGCGACGGAGGTATTCGGCGGCGAGCGCGAGGCCCAGGGTCCGGGAGGCCCCGACGATGAGGGCGGTCTTGCGGGTGTCGGTCATGTGGTGCGGTTCCTATCGTGGGTCAGGACTGTCGCGAAGCATCGTTCAGGGCCGTCGTCGGTCGGCGAGCGTTCGCCGGCGGACGGCCGCAGCGGGAGCAAGTGCGGCAGCGGGTGGGGCGGGAGCGGGTGGTGCGGGAGCGGCCGTATTCAGCCGGGTACGGCCGACGGGAAGGCCTGCTCGCACCAGTGGCGGAAGGTGAGGGGGCTCGTGGTCGGCGCGGTGCGGGCTCGCCGCGTCGAGGCCCTCGCCCTTGTCGCCTGCTTGCGCAGGATCCGGCTGTCCAAGCCGACCGCCGGAGAGGTGATGGCGGTCATGATTCAAGTCTCCGAGCGGTTCGGCCGGACGTCCAATACCCTTTCGATCACATTGATACCTTTCAGGCATGGATTTAGATCTGCGGAAGCTCCGCTACTTCGTCGCGGTGGCCGAGCATCGGCAATTCGGCCGGGCGGCACAGGCGCTGTTCATCGCACAGCCGGTCCTCAGCCGGCAGATCCGCGCGTTCGAGCAGGAGTTGGGATGCCTGCTGTTCACGCGGACCACGCGCAGCGTCGAACTGACCCCCGCGGGGCGGCAGCTGTACGACGAGGCACGGAGGATCACCACGGTGGTGGACACGGCCCTGCGGCGCGTGCACGAGGCCGAGCGGGGCGAGCAGCGGCTCGTCATCGCCTTCTCGCCCGGCCTTCACGTGTCGGACGCGATCCGGGCGTTCACGGCGAGCCACCCGAAGGTCGAGATCGATGTCTTTCCGCTGCGCTGGTGGGAACAGGACGCGCCGCTTCGCGACGGCCGCGCCCACGTCGGATACCTCCGGCGCCCCTTCGACGATTCGGGGCTGCGCACGGTCCCCATCGGTCACGAGACCAAGGTCGCGTGCCTGCCCGTGACGCATCCACTGGCCGGCCATCACACACTCACATCGGCTGATCTCGAGGGGGAGCCGATCCTCGACGTCAGGACGCGCCGGACGTCCTCGCTGGAGGAGAAGTTCGAGCTCATCGCCTCCGGGCAGGGCCTCGCGCTCGTCCCCCTCAGCGTCGCGGGCTCGTACTCCCGCCCTGACCTCGTCTACCTGCCGGTGACCGATGCCCTGCCCGTCGAGACCTGCCTGGCGGTACCGGAGAGCAGCTGCGCGGGCCCCGTACCGGACTTCCTGGACATCGCCACCGCCACACTGCGCCGGCACTCCGGCGATACGGAGGGGAGAAAGCCGGGACCGCCGGCCCAGCGCCCGACGACAGCGGCCGCCGAGGCCGGAGAACCGGCGCACGCACCGTCCGCAGACTGACCGAGTAGGCGGAGTAGACGAAGCAGACCGAGTAGGCGGAACACCAGCACGCCGCAGCCCTCTGCTCAGATCACCGCCATATCCGCCATGTCCGCCATGGTCACAGCCCTCCTGGACCGCTTCGGCCGCTCCTGGACATCAGGAACCTTCTGGACCGCCGCTGGCGTCGTGGCAGGCGTCGATGAAGCGCGGCCCGTCGGCCACGGCGTCGCCGACGGATGGTTTCGTGAGCAGGCGAAAATTCGGGTGAGATCGACGCGACGATGCGAAACACTCGCGCCGACCGATGAGTTTTACTACGCGTGCCGGTCTCTTCCTACAATCACCACCCACGTCCGTGCCGACAGCCCCTGGCTGCGAGGCGACTGTGACCAGGAACCCCCAGCGAGGTGCTGCCATGTCAGCTGTGACCCAAGAACGACCACCCGTGCAGGCGGGCCGCATACCTACCGTGGTGCGGCTGCTGGTGCTGGCCACGTTCGTAGTGATCCTGAACGAGACGATCTTGATCAACGCCATCCCGAGGTTGATGGAGTCGTTGCACGTCACCCAGCAGTCGGCGCAGTGGGTCTCCACCGCGTTCATGCTGACCATGGCCGCTGTGATTCCGGTCACCGGCTGGTTCCTCCAGCGGGTCACCACCCGCCAGGCCTACGCCATCGCGATGGGCGTGTTCCTCGCCGGTACCGCCCTGTCAGCCGTCGCGCCGTCCTTCGAGGTGCTGCTGCTGGGTCGGATCGTGCAGGCCGCAGGTACCGCCGTGATGATGCCCCTGCTGATGACCACGTTGATGATCGTGGTGCCCGAGCAGGACCGCGGCCGGGTGATGGGCAACGTCACCCTGGCGATCTCGGTGGCGCCCGCGCTCGGACCTGCCGTGTCCGGGCTGATCCTCCAGGTCGGCTCCTGGCGAATGCTGTTCGTGGCCGTCCTGCCGATCGCGGCTCTGGTGACCTTCTTCGGGCTGCGCAAGGTCGACAACATCAGCGAGCCCCAGGTGAGCTCCATCGACTGGCTCAGTGTCTCCGTGGCGGCGCTCGGCTTCGGCGGTCTGGTGTACGGACTGAGCCTCCTCGGCGAAACCGGCGGCAGGGTCGGGCTCGGCATCGGCATCGTCATCGCCGGGGTCGTGGCCATCGCGGTTTTCGTGATCCGCCAGCTCAAGCTGCAACGCACCGGCGTGCCGCTGATGGATCTGCGCACCCTCGGGTACCGCACCTTCGGCCTGTCCTTGGCCCTCATTTCCATCGGCTTCCTGGCGATGCTCGGGTCGATGATCCTGCTGCCGTTGTACCTCCAGAACATGCGCGGGCTCAGCCCGCTGGAGACCGGCCTGCTGGTCATGCCGGGCGGTCTGGCCATGGGACTGCTCGGACCGACCGTCGGAAAGATATTCGACCGGTTCGGCAGTCGGCCGCTGGTACTGCCCGGCTCGATCGGCATGGTGCTCGCCCTCGCCGGTTTCACCCAGGTCTCGATGACGATGCCGTACTGGCAGGTGCTGGCACTGCACGCGCTGCTGATGGTGAGCCTCGCGGCGACGTTCACCCCCGTCTTCACTCTTGGCATGGGCGGGCTGCCCCCGCACCTGTACTCGCACGGCAGCTCGATGCTCGGGACGTTGCAGCAAGTCGCCGCAGCGTTCGGGACCGCGCTTGTGGTCACCGTGATGACCGCGCGCACCGGTCACCTGGTCGCCGACGGCATCGCCGCCGTGCCCGCGGAGCTGAGCGGGATGAAGCTGGCCTTTGGTGTCGCCGCCGCTCTCGCCGTGGTGACGATCGTCGTTGCCGCGAAACTGCCGCGCCGGATCGCTGCCGACGGCGCCGAGGACGGCAGCGTCGCGGACCAGCCCGCCGGGGCATGAGGGCCGCCGGGTGAGGCTCAGGCCGCCCGAATTGCAGCAACAGCACGGCAAACCATTATGTACCGGCCAAGCGGTACGTAGCCTCGCCCTGAACCTGGCCGGACCGACCTGTGCACTGGCCTTGTCCCGGGCCTGCGCGCCGGAGACGTCCGAGGCAGGCGAGCGCGATCTCACAAGACAGGACATCGAACAAGCCGGCAGACCACATCGTCTGAGGCCGCGAGCGATGCGGACCAGTTCATGTGAGACCGGGCCGGGCCGGATCGACGGAGACGGGGCACGCCGGGCGGTGGCGACAGACCACCACCGGTTGTCCCGTCTCGGCGAAGTCCGGCCTGTCACCGGCGCTGATTTCCCCCGAGACCGCAGGCCGCACCGACATCCCCGTCCACCCCGGCTGCGACCGGCCGAGGATGCGAGCCCTTTCCAGCGCCCAGCACGTACACGGCGAGGACGGCACGGGTGTCATCGGCCTGACCGCTCCGCCCACCGCCTGCCAGAGCACCGACGAGACCCTGGTTCATGGCCTGATCCCCCCGGCTGCTGAGCCCCCGCTCACTGAGCCGACCTGACCCTGCCTGATCCGACCGGGGCCGGACCCGAACGAAAGACCCTAGCCTTGGCGGCCGATGGCGCGACAGTGCGCACACCTCGGAGGGGCGACAGCAACGATGCGGGCAGGGATCGAACTACACGACACCGACTGGACCGAGGCGGAACACGCCTACGGCGACGGAGCGGACACCCTCAAGTGGCTTCTCGACGCCTGTGGCGAGGACCCGGACCGTGCCGAGCGGGCCGTTGGCGTCCTCCACAACTGCCTGGTCCACCAGGGAAGCGTCTACGCGGGGTCGGCCAAGGCGTACCCCGTTCTCGTGGACCTTCTGCTCGACCCCGCGGCACCTGGCCGGGCAACCCTCGCTGACCTGTTGCTCGGCATCACCATCGGCATCGCGGAGACCGAAGCCGTACACCACGAGATCCGTGCGGCTCACGCGCGGGCGACACCCCGCCTGCTCCCCCTCCTCGCCGACCCGGTCCGTGAAGTGCGGCACCGCGTCGCCTACGTGACCGGGTTGCGCACCGGGCACGAGGAGCTTGCCGTACGCACGTTGGGCGAGCGCGCGCTCAACGAACCGGATCCGCTCATCGCGGCGGTCATGACCGGTGGCGTCGCCCGGCACGACGTCGCCGGCCGCGCCGCGTGGCTCTCCGGCGCTCTGGCCTCCCGTCACACACCTGCTGTGCGCGCCGCCGCGGCGTGGGGCATCGCCCAAGCCGGACTGCCGTGGACCACCGAGGTGACCACCGCCGTCGCCGAGGCTTGGGAGCACGGCGACGTGCTCAACGGCGATGTCATCGAAGGCGAACAGTGGCGCTGGTCGGACAACCCGCTGGCAGAGACGCTCGTCGCCATGGCTGACCCGGTCCGCGCGGCGGAGATCTGCCTACGGCTGACCCAGTCGGAAGACGAGGACACCGCGGAGTGCGGTGCCGTCGCCGCCGTGGGCCTGTTGGCGGAACACCCGCACGCGTACCCGGCGTTCGCCCCCGTGATCGCCGCCGTCCGCACCCACCGGGACATCCAAATCCGCTCTTACGCCAATGACCTCGCCGCCCTCACACCGGTGGACGAGGGGGACCACACCGTGCGCTAGGCGTGGTCGCGCGACCTGCTCCCCGCGGTGCGGCGGTGATCCCACTGCACCACGCATGTCGCCCAGCTGGGGTGCTGCTGCTACGCGATCCGGTCCGACTCCAGCACGACGTTCCGCAGGCTCGGGGATGATTGCGCTCCGCGTACACGGGGGCGGGTATCTGCCCGTTCTCCCCCGGCCACGAGGATCGTTCGATGACGTACGGCTCGGTGTGGTGGCGCAGCTCGATCGGGTTCTCCCGGCGGCGCGGACCATGCCGGGCAGGCCCGGCGCCCGCTCTCGGCAGACTCAAGCCTCAGTTCGTTCTTCGACCGGCCGATATGGCCTTGTCGGGGTGCCATGAGAGTGGCTCTGTCGCTCTGCCTAAGCTGCGCGCATGTGGAAAGAGCTCGCCCGACAAGCGTTCCCTGCGGTGGAATTCAGCGAACCCGTCGACGCGGCGAGGGTGGCTGCCGCTGAGCAATGCCTGGGATGTCCGCTGCCATCCGAGCTGGTGAGCCTGTTCCGGGAGACCGACGGCATGGTGGGGCACGACGGGGTGGACACGGTCTGGCCCCTGGAGCAGATCGTCGAGCAGAACCTTCATTTCTGGTCCGACGACGCCTTCGGCGAGCTGTACATGCCGTTCGACGCACTCCTCTTCTTCGGCGACCAGGGCGGCGGCGACCAGTTCGCCGTCGTCCGTACCCCCTCACGAGCAGACATCTTCGTGTGGGAGCACGAAGACGACAGCCGCCGGTGGGTGGCCCGGGACCTGGAGGACTATCTCGGCCGGTCTCTGACCGATGGCGGAGACGACTGGTACCGGTAGCCGAGGACGTCCGGCAGCGGTTCGGCCGAGGGACTGGTCTGCCACGTCCACGTCTACGGCCGTGCAAGGTCCGCGTCCGTGGCCCAGTTCGTCGCGGGCTGAAGAACGAGCTTAAGACCCAGACCTGGTGGGCTCGGGTCGAGCCTGCCGCTTGCCGGAGCAGTCCCGGCGAGCCCGCAGGAAGGCCGTGGCGGCCAGTGCCGGGAATGCGATGACGCCGACCAGACCAGAGACCACGGCCGGCTCACCACCACCTTCCTGGAGCACGGCCGCCAAAAGCTGGGCACCGGCCAGCACTGTCAGTCCCAGATACACCCACCGTGCCCAGGCGGGGTCTTCGGGTTCTGTGTGGGACGGCACCGATGCGATGTCGCTGTGATGGGCCATGTCCTTCGTGTGCCCCGCAGCGCACAGCTCATGACCCACCACTGCCCGGCGCCCGGGGTCAAGTTCCTGTTGGCGGCTTTGCACTCCATACGTGAGGGCCGTATCCCCGCCATGTGACCAACGGATTGTTCAGCCGACCAAAGCATTGCCATTCCCGAACCGGCGGGTTGAGCCTGGCCGTTGGCGGGCGCCCGAGTGCAGTGCGTACAGGTCAGTGCCTGAAGCTGTAGCGGGTGAGGCGTGCGCGGGCGTCTTTCTCGGTCAAACCGAGTGCCTGCCCGATCGTCTCCCACGACGCTGCGTCGCACTCCGCGGCGTAGGCGGCCTCACGGCCGACGCGGCCGGTGGTGCGCTCCAGTGCCGCGACGGCTTTCAGCGCAGCCAGCGGTGCCTGGTCGGCCAGGGCGCTCGTCCAGCCGGTCCAGCAGGTCTGCCAGTTCGGTCGGCAGCGGTACCGATCGTGACTCGACCTCGCCGATGTGTTCTTTCCAGTCTTCGTACGGGCCCGGGGTGTCGAGGTCGTAACGCCGTCCGTCGTTCGCTTGGTCCCAGTCGATCGGGTAGCGGCGCGTGCCGCGCCAGCCGCACGAGCACGAACCCCGCATGTGGTCCGCCCGCTGCCGGCCCAGCCTTCCGTTATAGGCCCACCACTGACTGGTCTGGTGCATGTGGCTACCGCTCCCGATGTCCAGGTACACCGGTCCCGGCTCACTGCCGTCGGCGAGGACTGCCCCCGCCATCCCCTCATGAGACGACCCGAACTCCTCGCTCTGCCACTCCATGACGTCTCCTTCGCCAACCGTGCGGCATATGCCAAACGAAAGAATGCCCCAGCCGGGGAGCCGTCCACCGGAACATCCCCGAACCGGTCACGCTCGCACGCTCTTCTGCCACTGCCGAACAGACAGGGACATAGGGGCGTTTCAACGAACCGGGACCGGTGGACAGGCCGCCCGCGCTCACAACCCAGCCGGTGCGGGCGCACGCAGACCACGGCCTCGGTGCGTGCCCGTCAGTGCCGCGGCCGGCAGGACGCCTCACTGGTTCTGTAGGAGCGCATAGCGACGATGACGCGGTTCGACCGCGGGGATGAGGACAGCGACCTCCCGCCCTTCCGCCCCCTTCACCCGCTGGGCGTAGTGGGCCCCGTACGGCCTTCGGTTTCGGCCGGGGTGCGCGCTTCAGCCAGACCAGGTGGCGCTTCACCCGCTGAGAGCGGTGCCGGTGAGGGCGCAGGGGCAGGCTCAGGCGGGCCGGGGCACCGTTCGCTCGCCCACCGCCAGCGACGGTGTCCTGACCTGTGCGGAGACGAACTCCACGGCCGCCACTTGCTCCCGCGAACCGCGATCCAGCAGGACCACTGATATCGCCTCCGGTACGGGGCCGGCAGCTGGGCTCGCCGGTGGGGCGGCTGGATCCGGGAGCCCGGCGGCTTGTGCTGATGGAGCGTCGGCTTCGTCGGCCGTCCATGGGGCACGTGGCTGTGCCGCTCCGGGTCCGGACAACGCCCCGAGCAAGCGGTCCAGGCCCCGGCTATGCCGGGTGAAGGCGCGTTGCGGGGCCCACCGGCCTCGGGCTTCCTGGCCCGACAGCGCCTCGGTCACCCCTACGTCCAGCACCACCAGGTGCAGTTCGCGTCCTTGGCGTCCGGCACTTCTGGCCAGCCACCGGCGCATCCACGGCCGCCCACCGCAATCGTGGACCAGCAGGGACTCGCCGTGGCGAACCGCCGTACGCAGCCACCGGAAGTACCTCCACCGCGCCCAGGGCCGGTACATCGCGTACGGCAGGCGGGCCGGCATCGCCGCCTCACAGGCGACGTGGACGACTCGCGGATCTATGACGGCCGCGGCCGTGGACCAACGTCGCAGCAGGGTGCTCTTACCGCTCCCGGGCAATCCGGAGACCACCACGACCGCCCCGGCGGGATACGACAACCGAGCCGGAATGTCTGCCGGGCCCCGCAGGTCCACCAGTCCTCGCGGCCGCAACGCCGACTCCTCCTGCGCAGCAACGGAGTTCTCCGTCGCGCCCGACCAGACCGAATTGCCCACTACCCGTCCTTTGACCTGACTGATGGCCCCCGCAACCGCGACCAGCGATCTTCACACAGCGCACAAGGACTTCAAAGCCGAGGCGGTTTCTGTCCGTTCCTGTCCTGCTCGACCACCGCGCCGTGCCCCGGGCCTCTCCGCTCAGCGGTTCGGTCCCTGCCCGGACCGCAGCACCCACCAGTCTCTGCCGCCCGCTCGGCTGCGTACACGATCGCCGACGCCTGCCGACCGGCATCGTGGGGGGAGGGTGGACGCTCTCTCATCGGGCAGTGGGCTCGCTCAGCGTCCCGGGGAGGTCGTCGAGGGCGCGGGCGGGGGCGGGTGTGCGCGCAGCACGCCGTACACGGACCAGGCCACAGAGACCAGCGGTACGGCGACGACTGCTCCGGGCACGCCCGCCGTGACGCTGCCGCAGACGACCGAGAGCGCCACCACCACCGGGTGCATGCGGACGGCCCGGCTCATCACGAGGGGGTGCAGCACATGGCCTTCGATCTGTCCGATGACGACGATCAGCAGCACGACGACCGCGGCCACCAGCGGCCCCTTCGCGGCCAGTGCCACCACGGCGGCCACGGCCAGCGCCACCGGCGAACCCACCAGCGGGATGAATGCGGCGAAGAACTCCAGCACGGCGAGGGGGACGGCGAGGGGCACCCCCAAGGCGAAGAGCCCTACTCCCACCAGGACTGCGTTGCTCGCGGCGACCACCACGATCCCGCGGGTGTACCCGGTGAAGGTCACCCACGCCGCACGCCCCGCGAGACGTACGGGCCGGCGCCCGCGCCGCGGCAGCTGACTGCCGAACCACGTCCACATCCGGTCGCCCGAATGCAGAAAGAAAACCGAGCAGAACAGCGCCAGCGCCGCGACGGCCAGGACTTCCACGAGCTGGCTCACGCCGCTGAGCGCTTTGCTGAGCAGACTCGCACGGTGGCTCGACACGAACCGCGACACCCGCTCCTGCACATCCGAGAGAGTCCCCGCGCGCAGACGGAAAGGCGGGCCTTCGAGCCAGCGCTCGATCCTGGCCACGCCGCCGACGAACTCCCGGCGCAGCCCCTGCCACTCACCGGCGACATTCGCCCCGATCAGGCTCAGGATGCCGAAGAGCAGCACAATGCCGATCAGCAGACCGGCCGCTACCGCCCACGAGCGCGGTATCCAGCGGTTCAGGAGACTGACCAGGGGTTCCAGAAGTGCCGTCAGCACCATGGCCAGGAACACCGCCAGTGTCACCAGCTGGAACCGTCCCAGTGCCGCGAAGATCGCGTAGACGGCCGCACCCACGATGATCAGGCGCCAGCCGTACGCCGCCGCCACCCTCAGCGTCGGAGAGACTTCGGTGGCCTCCCCCGCACAGCCCGGCCTCTCACCCGCCGGCCGGCCCACGCCTAGGGCTCGCGCCCCGCGGGCCAGTCGCGCGGTGCTCTTGCTGCGCCGCCGTGCCCTGCCCTCGGGGGCGGCGGGGGAACGCCCGCGCTCCCTGCCGGATCGGTTCCGCACTTGGCCGCCACCGCCTCCCACCCCTCCCGTGCCCAGGGCCGGAAGGGGGACGCCTGCCGCGCGAGGGGCAGGCACCCGCCCTCCGCGCATACCCGAGGTGGTATCACCCCCGGACGGTCTTCGAACGTGTGCGGGCCCGTATTCCCCCGAAGGCACGCGGCAAAGGGAGGCTCCGGGCCGGGCGGGCGCGGCTGAGGCGGCTGAGGCAGCCGGCAGGGCTGAGGCGGCTGAAACGGCCGGCACGGCTGAGGGGCCCGGCGCGGGGCTGACGGCCCGGTGTGCGCCCCCTCCATGGGCCCCCGACACCGCCGAGCACGCTTTCGCCGCCGTGCGGGCCCTCCACTCCGGTGCTTCCGCTGAGGGCTCAAGCTGGGAGGTGAGGGTGTCTCCGCTCCCCCGCCGTAGGAGCGGGTGTCTCCGCTCCCCCGCCGTAGGAGTGGGCGCAAAAAAATCCCGGGCCGGTCGACTCCCCGTGTCGATACGGGACGAGGTCATTCGTATAGAGGGTGAGAGGCCGGCAAGGCGCCGGCGGAACGCTCGGCCGAGGAGGCCCACCATGACGCACTACCTGCTCAGCATTTACCAGCCCGACGGGGACGGGACCCCGCCGCCGCCGGAGTTCCTGGAGCCGATCATGCGGGACGTCGAGGCCCTGAAGACCGAGCTCAGGGAGGCCGGCGCCTGGGTGTTCTCCGGAGGTCTGCACGCGCCGAGCACGGCCACCGTGGTGCGGCTGAAGGACAACGAGATGCTGACGACCGACGGGCCGTACATCGAGGGCAAGGAGCACATCGGCGGCTTCACCGTCATCCAGGCGCCCGACCTCGATGCCGCGCTCGAATGGGGCCGCAAGCTCGCCCGCGCCACCACCCTCCCCATCGAGGTCAGGCCGCTACAGCACGGGTCCTGCGGGTGACATCCGGCATGCCGAAGGCGACCGCGGCGGACATCTCGGGGGTGTTCCGTGAGGAGTACGGCCGTGCGGTCGCCGTCCTGGTCCGCGTCTTCGGCGATATCGACATCGCCGAAGAAGCGGTCCAGGACGCCTTCACCGCGGCGGTGGCGCGGTGGCCGTCCACCGGGCTGCCGCCGAGCCCGGCGGGCTGGATCATCACCACCGCCCGCAACCGGGCGATCGACCGCCTCCGCCGGGAAGCGTCCCGCGAGGACCGGCAGGCCCGAGCGGCGCTGCTGCACGCCGGCGACGAACCGGCCGAGGAGGGACCCGTGCGCGACGACCGGCTTCGGCTGATCTTCACCTGCTGCCACCCCGCGCTCGCTCCCGCCGCCCAGGTCGCCCTGACCCTCCGGCTCCTCGGCGGGCTCACCACCACGGAGATCGCCCGCGCCTTCCTGGTCGCCGAGCCGACCATGGCGCAGCGGCTCGTGCGGGCCAAAGGCAAGATCCGCGACGCCCGGATCCCGTATCGGATCCCCACCGACGCCGACCTCCCCGACCGCCTCCGCGCTGTACTGGCCGTCGTCTACCTCATCTTCAACGAGGGCTACACGGCGAGCTCCGGTGAGGCACTGATCCGCGAGGATCTCTGCCGGGAGGCGATCCGCCTCGGCCGGCTCCTCGTCGAGCTGATGCCCGACGAGCCCGAGGCCATGGGTCTGCTCGCGCTCATGCTGCTGACCGAATCGCGCCGCGCCGCCCGCACCGGACCGGACGGCAACCTCGTGCTGCTGGCCGACCAGGACCGCGACCTCTGGGACCACGGCCTCATCGCGGAGGGCCACGCCCTCGTCCGCCGGTGCCTGCGACGCGGCCAGCCGGGTCCGTACCAGATCCAGGCGGCGATCAACGCGGTCCACAGCGACGCGCCGACCGCGGCGGTCACCGACTGGCGCCAGATCCTCCAGCTGTACGACCTGTTGCTCTCCTTCGACCCGAGCCCCGTCGTGGCCCTCAACCGTGCGGTCGCGGTGGCCGAGGTCCGGGGGCCGGAAGAGGCGCTCGCCCTCGTCGAGAGCCTCACGCTCGACCGCTACCACGTGTTCCACGCCGTCCGTGCCGACCTGCTCCGTCGCCTCGACCGCAACGCCGAGGCGGCCCTGGCGTACGACAAGGCGCTCGCCCGCACCGAGAACGCGGCGGAGCGTGACTTCCTGCGGCGCAGTCGTCAAGCCCTCCCCGGGGAGGGCGGAGGCCGGCAGTGAAGGAGTCAGCGGCAGGACCCGCGACGCACCGGCGGCACATCACGTCCTGTGGTGACGGACCTGCGGCGGTGGTGGGTGACCATGAAGTGCCGCAGGCCGAGGAGCCGAGGGGCGGCGGACGGATGTGGCGTGGTCGTTATGCCGAGGCGGCGGCCAGGGACGGAAGCTGGGTGGGCGGCGCGGGGGTGGCGGCGTCGAGGATCTGGCATTCGTCCGCGTCGTGGTGGGCGAGAACGGCGCTGAGGGCTTCTTCCGCCTGGCCGTGCGGCTGGGTGTCCGGCAGAACGGTGATCGACAGATGGCGCAGCAGCTCGGTATGGGCGGCCAGGACCTGACGGGTGCGGGTATCGGCGTGGTCGGTGAGCAGCAAGCGGGCCGCGGTGTTGGCGGCGCGCAGCCGGGGCTGGTGGATGCGGCGGTGGGAGCGGGGAAGGGCGCGCCAGGCGGTGTTGGCCACGGTCACCAGGCGCCAGATCTCGTTGTCGGCGGGTTCGGTGTCGTAGAACCGCAGGCCGTAGCGGCTCACCAGCCAGTAGGAAGCGGTCAGGGTGACAGCGGTGGCGGTGTCGAAGGCCAGCCAGAGCTGTAGCAGAGGAGGCTGGCCGTAGGCCGCTCGGACCGCGAGGGCTGCGCCGGCCCCGCCGGCTCCGAACAGCAGCGCCCCGGCGAGCAGGAGGAGGAAGGCGGCCGGAAGGGCACCGATCCCGTTGTTGCTGTCCAGGCGCGCCATGCCCTTCCAATGGGGCGCCAGATAGCGGGCGTAGCGGGCCGGCTTGGGGGCGGGCTCGATCAGGGCGATGCGTCCGGCCCAGCTGACGCTCATCGGTCTGTTCATCGTCTTGGCACCCAGGGGGTCGCTACAGGGAATCATGTGAGCGACAACGAGCCGTGAGGGAAAACGCGACATGCGGGGCGGAGGTTTAGGCAGCAGATTCCTCCCTCCGGCCGGGCGCGCGACGCATCGGGCGGAATGCGCCGGTGGAACACCTGGCCGATCATCCGACACATAGTCACCCCGACAGTCTCTGCGACAGTCACCGTGAACCGCGCTCATCGGCCGTCCATGTGACCGCCGCGCCGCACCGTCCGTTCGGCGTCCCTTCGGCTTCTCCAGGGGGCGCTGCCGCCAGTACGACGCGCGGTGGCTCCGGGGGTGTGAGCGTGAGCGCGCTGCGGCCGGAGGGGGCGTCCCCGGCCGGACGGGGGGCCGGCCGGGGACTACAGAGCGTGTGCCCTCCGCGGCACCACCGAAACGCGGAGTCCCGGTCGATGTTCCCGCCCGCGCAGGCGAGTTGGTGCAGTGGCGGCCCCGAGGGCCTCGCGTGGGTGAGCCACCGACAGGCGTTACGGCGCGTCCCGTCCGTTCGGGCGGTATTCCTCGGGGATCGGCTGCTCGAACCAGACGACCTTGCCCGTGCTCAGCCGTGTCGCTCCCCAGCGCTGCGCGAGCCGGTCGACCAGGAACAGACCGCGTCCGCCCTCGTCACCGGCCTGAGCTCGTCGCATCCGGGGTACCTGCGGTGAATCGTCGCCCACTTCGCAGCGGAGCACATCGGTGCGCAGGAGCCGCAGCGCGATCGGCCGGTTGGCGTAGCGCACCGCGTTCGTCACCACCTCGCTGACCAGGAGTTCGGTCGTATCGAGCAGTGGGTCCAGGCCCCAGCGGTGCAGCGCTCTGCGGGTCAGTTGCCGGGCCCGGCCGGCCGTTTGCGGCTCGGGGTTGAGGAACCAGTACGCGACATTGCGCGGCGGAAAACCGTCGAACCGGGCGGCGAGCAGCGCGACATCGTCGTCCCGGGCGTCCTGGTCCAGGAGGGTCAGCACCGCGTCGCAGAGCATTTCCAGCGGCGGGGAGGCGACCACGGCGGCAGCGGCTTGCAGGCGGGCGCACAGCAGCTCCACTCCTGTCCAGACGTCCCTGCCCCGGGACTCGACGAGGCCGTCGGTGTACAGGAGCAGGGTCGCGCCGGTGGGCGCGGGCATCTCCACGGATTCGAAGGGGACGCCGCCCACACCGATCGGCGCGCCGGGCGGGATCCGGAGAACTTCGCCCGACCCGTCCGGGTGCAGCAGTACCGGGGGCAGATGGCCCGCGTCGGCCACCAGCAGCCGCTGCGATATGGGGTCGTAGACGGCGTAGAGGCAAGTCGCCATGTGCTCGCTGCCGAGGCGCTGGGCCTGCTCGTCGAGGTGGTGCAGGACCTCTTCCGGCGGCAGGTCGAGCCCGGCGAGGGTCTGCACGGTGGTACGCAGCTGCCCCATGATCGCGGCGGAGGTCATGGAGTGGCCCATGACGTCGCCGACGACCAGCGCGACGCGGTTGCCGGGCAGCGGGATCGCGTCGTACCAGTCGCCGCCCACCTGGGAGGTCTCGGCGGCCGGCAGGTACCGGCTCGCCAGCCGGACACCCGTGGTCTCGGGGAGCGAGGAGGGCAGCATCGTGAGCTGGAGCGCGTCGGCGAGCGAGGCTTCGTGTCCGTAGAGCGCCGCCTTGTCGACGCCGAAGGCGGTGTGGGTGGCGAGCTGGGAGGCGACGAGGAGGTCGTCCCCCGTGAAGGCGATCCGCTCGGCGCCGCGCAGCAGGGCGACGGTTCCCATGAGGCGACGGCGGCCGTACAGCGGGGCGATGATCAACCGTCGGCCCGGTGGCGGGGAAGGCGGCATGCTCGCCACCGGATCCAGCAGTTCGGTCACCGCGGGCGCGATCTCCGGGGCGTCGCCGAACACGGGACGCCCGGTCAGCAGCAGCTCGGCGAATCGGCCGGTGACCGTCAGCTGTACGAAGTCCGCGGCTCCCGGGGGCGCGGCGGTGACCGAATCCTCCGGCCCCTGAGCGATGCTGTGCAGCCGCAGGACGAGGGGCTCGGCCGGCTGCCTCTCCCCCGTCGGAAGTGGATCACGCAGGTGGACGAGGACGGCGTCGGCGAACGTGGGGATCGCGGCCCGGCACAGTTCCCGGAGGGTTTCGTCCAGGTCGATTCCCCGGGCGATCCGCCGCGTGGCGGCTTCGAGGTAGCGAAGCCGGTCGGTCGATGTGCCGGGGGCACGCTCCGCCTCGTCCCGGACGCCCTCCGTGGGGCGCTCGGCGGCGGCCTGATCCGACCCCGGACGGGTAGCCGGGTCCGGACCCGGCCGGGTGGTGCCGCGGCCGGGAGGGGCCGGGTCCTCCGGGGGCACGCTGCCGGGACGGCCGCTTCCGGGAGAAGGCGGCCGGGGCGGCGGGGCCGCGCCCGGGTCCACCGGCGCGGCGCCCACTGCCAGGTCCTGGGGCGCACGACGGCCCTCGGTCCCGGCGGAGAGACTGCCGGAGCCTTGGTCGGGGGTGCGGGGGTCCATTGCTCGTCTCGTCCGTCCGGTGGGCGCCAGGGACCGCGGGGCGGCCTCAGCCGCGCCGCGAGCAGTTGAGGAACAGCTGTTCCTCGGGCGGCACGTCCGAGATCGCGGGGGCGTAGGTGTAAGAGCACTCCTCGACGACCTCGAAGTCCGCCTCCTCGATGACCGTGCGCAGGTCGTCCCGCAGGTAGCCGGACACCCGGATGGTGTTGCCGAGGAAGGGGATCGTGAAGTAGTCCACATCGGCCTCCACCATCGACAGGGTGAACAGGCCACCGGGAACCAGCAGGCCGTGGATCGTCCGCAGCGCCCCGGGGATCTCGGCGCGCGGCAGCATCAGCAGGGAGAAAAAGGCCGCGACCGCATCGAAACGACCCAGGTCGTGGGGGCCGTCGGGCTCCAGGTCGGCGATGTCCAGCCGGTGGAACGTTGCACGGGGCACATACTCCCGGGCGAGATCCACCATCCCACGGGACAGGTCCACGCCGACCACCTCAAGACCCGCCTCCACCAGCTGCCGGGCGGTCGGGAGGCCGGTTCCACAGCCCAGATCCAGCACGCGGGACCCGGCGGGCAGCGTCCTGATCAGCCACTCGGCGGCGGCGAGCTGCCCCTTCTTGTACGGGAACGCCTCGTCATAGCGGTCGCCGATCGCGTCGAACGCCTCGGCCTGCCCCTCGCGATCGGGCCGTATGCCCTCGGGGGCGGCCTCATCGCTCTCGTAACCGGTCTCCAGAAAACCTTCGCTCACGAATGACGCCTCTTCACGTGCGTTTATTCGATTACCTCCATCATGCACCCCTGGCGACCGCCACCGCCCCCTGCACAGCGGCAGGCCGCCGGGGCTCGCAGGGAGCGCGCAGGGTGACCCGGACCGGCCGCTCGTCCGGCAGCCCGACCGGCGGCGGGGCGCCCGGCTCCGGAGCGCGGGGGTGGGCCGGCGGGTGAGCGACGACCACTGCCGAGGACTTCCCCCCAGCCGCGTCGGCCGACGCCCTTCCACGCACCCGGGGCCGGGCACCGTGCCGCCGAACACCCCGTCGGCCGCGTGGAGTTGAGCGTCGGCCGAACGGTTTGCGGAGCCGCCGCCACGGATAGTTCCCCCGTACCCAGACGTACCGCGGCACAGGTCACGGGGACAGGAGACCAGATGGCAACGGAACCGGTGGAGGCCCTCGACCTGGCGGCGTTAGGGGAGGATTACGTCCGCGATCCGCACGAGGTGTACGCGCGGCTGCGCGAGCGGGGGCCCGTACACCGCGTACGTCTCCCGGAGGGCACGGTCGTCTGGCTGGTCGTCGGCTACGAAGAGGTGCGCGCGGCCCTCAGTGATCCTCGTCTGTCGAAGGAGTGGCGGCACGCCTCGTCCGCGCAGCCCATGCAGCCGGTGTCCATCGGCGTGTCGATGCTCCGCTCCGACGCGCCGCAGCACACCCGCATCCGCGGACTGGTCGCCCGTGCCTTCACCGCGCGTCGGGTGGCGTCCCTCGCGCCACGTATCCAGGAGATGACCGACGAGCTCCTCGCGGCGATGCTCGCCGCACCCGAAGGCCGCGCCGACCTCGTCGAGGCGCTGTCCTTCCCGCTCCCGGTCACCGTCATCTGCGAGCTCTTGGGAGTGCCCTTCCTGGAGCGGGACATCTTCCGCACCTGGACCGACATCCTGATGGTGGGTGCCGCGACGCCGCAGACCAGGGAAGCCGTGACATCCATGGCCGGCTACCTCGACGACCTGGTGAAGACCAAGCGCGCCCGGCCCGGCGACGATCTGCTGACCGATCTGATCGCGGTGAGCGACGAGGACGGCGACCGGCTCAGCCAGGTGGAACTCCTGGGAATGGCACAGTTGTTGCTGATCGCCGGCTATGAGACCACCGCCAATCTGATCTCCAACGGTGTCCTGGCGCTGCTCACCCACCCGGATCAACTCGCCCTGCTGCGCGCCGATCTGTCCCTCGTCGACGGCGCGGTCGAGGAGATGCTGCGCTATGACGGGCCGCTGGAGACCTCCACGTTCCGTTTCACCCTTGAGCCGACCGAGATCGCGGGCACGGTGATCCCCGGTGGCGGCGAGGTGGTGCTCCCCGTGATCGCCGACTCGGGACGCGACCCCCGCCGCTTCGACGATCCCGGCCGCTTCGACATCACCCGCGACGCCAGGGGCCATGTGGCCTTCGGCCATGGCATCCACTTCTGTCTCGGGGCCCCGCTCGCCCGGCTGGAAGCGCGGATCGCGGTGCGCACGCTCCTGGAGCGCTGCCCGAAGCTGGAACTGGACGCTCACCCGGCCGACCTGTCCTGGCGGTTGGGCGCCTTGCTCCGTGGTCCGCGGAGTCTGCCCGTCCGCTGGTCGTGAAGGAGCTTGCCGGCAGGCCATCCCGGCGGATGGTGGCGTCGGCGCTCGGTCGGTCAGCTCCGCCGCCACGTACGAACGCCGGTGGCCGTACCCCACCGTTCGGGTACGGCCACCGGCGTCAGTGTGCCTGCTGCTCAGCGGACTACTTGGTGAAGCCGATGCGCTCGTAGACCACGTCGGTCATGCCGAGCGCACCCATGTTGACGAGGTTCTTCTTGATCGCCGCGATGTCGGGACGCTGGTAGAGCGGCAGGACTCCGGCGAGCTGCCACGCCTCGGCGTCGGCCTGGTTGGTCTGCTTGAGCGCGCCGGCCGGGTCGGCGGCGTTGGCGCTGGCCGCGTAGAGGAGGTCGTCCAGCTTCTTGCTGCCGACGTTGGCGTCGTTGTTGCCGCCCTTGGCGCTGTAGACGTTGGTGGAGCCACTGGCGGGGAACGGCGTGCCGAGCAGGGTGTAGGGCGTGATGTCGAAGTCGCCCGGGGTGATGTACTTGTCGAAGAAGTCGTTGAACGGCACCGTCTGGACCTGAAGCTTGACGCCGACCTGCTGGTACATCTGCGTCAGCATCGACCCTTCGTTGGTGGCCGCGGGGGTGTTCGCCGGGATGATGAACCGCAGCGACAGCTCCTTGCCGCCCTTCTTACGGGTCTTGCCACTGAGCTTCCAGCCGGCCTCGTCGAGCAGCTTTCCGGCCGCCTTCGGGTCGTACGTACCAAGCTTGCCCGAGTTGTCCTGGTACCCCTTCTGGTTGGCGATCAGGAGGTGGTTGTCCATGGTGGAGGGCTTCCAGCCCAGGCCCTTGAGGTCCGACTTGGCGATCGTGGCGCGGTCGGTGGCCATGAAGAGCGCCTGGCGGACCTTCGGGTCCTTCAGCTTGCCGCTCTCACCGTTGAAGGTGAGCTGACGGTAGTTGGGACCGCCCGCTTCACGGAGCTCACCGGCCGACACCTTGGACGCCTGCTTGTAGGCGGAGGAGTCGCCACCGACGTCGAAGTAGTCGATCTCGCCGTTGGCGAAGGCGCCGGGCATCGAGGACTGGTCCATCGCGTGGAAGACGATCTTGTCCAGCTTGGGCTTGTCACCCCACCACTTCGGATCGGCCACCACCGTGACCGTCTTGGCGGACTTGTCGATGCTGCCCAGCTTGAAGGCGTTGCCGGTGACCGGGATCTTGTTGACGTAGGCGGTGTTGAAGGTCTTGGCGTCCGCGACGTACTTCGCCGGGTACAGCGGCTGGTTGGCCGACGCGTTGAACATGCCCTTCCAGTCCGCGAACGGCTTGGCGAAGGTCATGACGGCCTCGTACTCGTCCTTGCCCTTCTTGACGTCCTCCACCTGGTCGAACCCCACGGTGGAACCCACCTTGTACGCCTTGTCGTGACCGTCGAGGGCCTTGGTGTTGGCCGCGATGTCCTTCCAGGTGATGGGCGTGCCGTCGGACCACTTGGCCTTGGGATTCAGTTGCCAGGTGACGACCTGCTTGCCCTTGACCGTCGCGGACGAGGCGTCCAGCAGGAACGCCTTGTTGGGGTTCTGCACCCCGTGCGCGTCCGAATGCCACAGGCTCGGCATCAGGGACTTCATGACATCCGTGGGGCCGGACTGCACGCCGTCGACCTCCGCGATGTTCCACTGGGTGGCGAACACCTGGATGGCCCAGTTCATCGTCCCGCCCTGCTTGAGCTTCGCAGGGTCCGTCGCCTTGATGTTGACGGCGGTTGTGCCCTGTGGAGCCTTCTGCTGGGCGTCGTCGCTGTCCGAGCCGCCACAGGCGGTCAGTGCCAGCGACGACACGGTGAGGGTCGCGACGAGGGCGAGTGGATAGCGGGAGACCTTCACGGATGCCTCTTCCTGAGCTGTCGGAAACGTGCCGGCTACGGATGTGCGGGTGCGGAGCGGAGGTGCGGGCGGATCAGTGCGCCGCGGGCTGGACGACATCGAGCGGCGTCGCGTAGTGGCAGGCCGCCGTGTGGTCCGTGCCGAGGACGGCCGTGGCGGGGTCCTCGTCCCGGCAGCGCGCCTGCTCGCTGTCGTTGAGCCCGGCGTACTTCGGGCAGCGGCCGGCGAACCGGCAGCCGGACGGCACGTCCGCCGGACTGGGCAGGTCGCCGCTGAGCAGGATCCGGGTGCGTTCCCGCTCCTTGCGCGGGTCGGGCAGCGGGACCGCGGACAGCAGCGCCTGGGTGTACGGATGGGACGGCGCGGCGAAGACCTCGTCGGCCGCGCCGAGCTCCACGATCCGGCCGAGGTACATCACCGCGATGCGGTCGGCGATATGCCGTACGACGGACAGGTCGTGGGCGACGAAGAGGTAGCTGAGCCCGAGGCGGGTCTTCAGCTCGTCGAGGAGGTTGAGGACGCCCGCCTGGATGGACACATCGAGGGCGGAGACCGGCTCGTCGAGAATGACCAGCTTGGGTTCCAGCGCGAGGGCGCGGGCGATGGAGATGCGCTGGCGCTGGCCGCCGGAGAACTCCTGCGGGTAGCGGTCGGCGTGCTCGGCCTCCAGGCCGACCATGTCGAGGAGTTCGGGGATGCGGGCGGCGATGCGTTCCTTGTCCCAGCCGTGTGTCTTCAGCGGCTCGGCGAGGATGTCGCCGACCGGCATCCGGGCGTCGAGCGCCGCCATCGGGTCCTGGAAGACGATCTGCATGTCGCGGCGGAGCCCCTTGCGGTCCGCCCGGCTCAGGCCGCGGATGTCCTTGCCGAAGACGGTGACGGTGCCGGCCTGGCCGCTGGGCAGGTCGAGGATCTCCAGCAGGGTGGTGGTCTTGCCGCAGCCGGACTCACCGACCAGGCCCAGCGTCTCGCCCTCGCGGATGTCCAGGGTGATGCCGTCCACGGCCCGTACGGTGCCGACGGTGCGCTTGACGATGGCGCCCTTGGTGAGCGGGAAGTGCTTGACGAGCCCGTCGAGTGCGAGAACGGTGGGGCGCTCGTCCCGCGGCAGCCGCTCGATCGCGCCGGCTTCCGGGAGGACCGGCAGCGGGTAGACGGCGTCGCGGTCGAGCCCGGCGCCGATCTCGTGCGCGCGGTGGCAGGCGGTCGGGTGGTCGGAACCCTCGGCGACGGTCAACTCCGGTTCCGCCGTGTGGCACTCGTCGATCGCCACCGGGCAGCGCGGGGCGAAGGGGCAACCGGGCGCCAGGTCGACCATCTTGGGCGGGTTGCCGTCGATGGGGGTGAGGGCACGGCGCGCGGTGCCCTCCGTCCGGGCCTCGTCCAGCCGCGGGATCGAGCCGAGCAGGCCGATGGTGTACGGCATCCGCGGCCGGTAGTAGACCTCGTCCACCGGGCCCGCCTCGACCGGCTTGCCCGCGTACATGACCTGCACCCGGTCGGCGAAACCGGCGATGACACCGAGGTCATGGGTGATCATGACGATGGCGGCGCCGGTGACCTCCTGAGCGGTCTTGAGCACCTCCAGGACCTGGGCCTGGATGGTCACATCGAGGGCGGTGGTGGGCTCGTCGGCGACGATGACCTTGGGGTCGTTGGCGATGGCCATGGCGATCATCGCGCGCTGGCGCATACCGCCGGAGAACTCGTGGGGGAACGCGTCCACCCGCCGCTTCGAGTCGGGGATACCGACCACGTCGAGGAGGTCGACGGCCCGTTTGCGGGCGACCTTCTTGTCCAGCGACTGGTGGGCCCGGATGGCCTCGATGATCTGGTCGCCGACGGTGTAGACGGGGGTCAGCGCGGACAGCGGGTCCTGGAAGACCATGCCGATGTCCTTGCCGCGGATCTTCGACATGGCGGCGTCGCCGAGGCCGAGCAGTTCGCGCCCGGCGAGCTTGACCGACCCGGCGACCTCGGCGCTCTCGGGGAGCAGCCCGAGTACGGCCATGGAGGAGACGGACTTGCCGGAGCCGGACTCACCGACGATGCCGAGCACCTCGCCGGGACGCACGGCGTAGGAGACGCCGCGTACGGCCTGCACCTCGCCCGCTTCGCTGGGGAAGGAGACCGTCAGATCGCTGACGTCGAGGACGGGCTGTGCCGCGTCGAGAGCCTCGGTGGGCTGGGACGACCTGGTCTCGGTCACCGTCGGGGTCCTTCCTGGGGCGCGCGGTGCGCGGGGTACTGGTGCTGATGCCGGGGGTGGACAGCGCGCTTCACGAGGCGGCGCCCTGGCTGCCGGCGGACGTCTCGGGCTCGTCGGGCCGAGTGCCGGAAGCCGTCGCCTGAGCCGGAACCCTCGCGCCCGGGGCCGGTCGGCGCTGCTTCAGCTGCTTCTTCTTGCGGGGCGAACGTGCCTTTGCGCCCGACGCGTTGGGGTCGAGCGCGTCGCGCAGCCCATCGCCGACGAAGGAGATGGATACGCCGATCAGCACCAGACAGCCGGCCGGGAAGAAGAACAGCCACGGGTAGGTGGAGGCGTTGGTGGTGTTGTCGGCGATCACCGTGCCGAGGGAGACATCGGGTGCCTGCACGCCGAATCCGAAGTACGACAGGCTGCTCTCGCCGATGACCGCCGCGCCGACCTGGATGACGGTGTCGATGATGAGCATCGAGGCCATGCTGGGCAGGATGTGCCGGAAGATGATGACCGGCGCGGGGACGCCCATGTACTTGGCGGCCTTGACGAATTCGCGGTCCTTGAGCGTGAAGGTCATCGAGCGTACGACGCGGCCGGTGACCATCCAGCTGAAGGCGCCGAGCAGGACCACGAAGATCAGCCAGGTGGCGCCGCGGAAGGCGGGCGACAGGACGGCGATGATCAGGAACGAGGGCATCACCAGCAGCAGGTCGACGATCCACATCAGCACCCGGTCGGTCCAGCCGCCGAAGTACGCGGCGAAGGCGCCGACCGTGGCGGCCAGGAAGGTGGAGATGACACCGACGAGGAGGCCGATGATCAGCGACTTCTGGAGGCCTCGCATGGTGAGCGAGAAGAGGTCGACACCGCCTTGCGTGGTGCCCCACCAGTGGTCCTCGGAGGGACTGGCGAGGAAGTTCATGAAGTCGTGCTGCTGGTAGTCCCACTTGGTGAGGAGCGGGCCGCCGTATGCGCCGAGGAACAGCAGCACCAGCAGGAACAGTCCGAACAGTGCCAGTCGGTTCCGGGTGAAGCGACGGACCGTCAGCCGCAGCCGGGAGGTACGGGCCTTGGCGGGGCGGCCTTCGGCGTCAGTGGGCGGGACGGGGCCGGGGACCGGTTCGGTCGCGGGGGGCAGCTGGACGCTCATCGCGCGCTCTCCTGAAGGGCGGTGGGGGTGGGGGCCGGTCGGCGAGAGGGGTACCTCCCAGCGGTAGCCGGGGGTGGGGGCACCTCCCAGCGGTAGCTGGGGGAGTCAGCGGACCCGTACGCGCGGATCGAGCGCCGCATACAGCAGATCGGACAGCAGTCCCGCGATCAGCACCAGGACGGCGGTGAACAGCCCGACGGTGGCCACGGAGTTGACGTCCTGCTTGTTGATCGAGTCGACGAGCAGCTCACCCATGCCGTGCCAGCCGAAGGTCTTCTCGGTGAAGGTCGCACCGGTGAAGAGCAGCACGATGTTGTAGACCAGCAGGGGTACGACGGGCAGGATCGCGGTGCGCAGCCCGTGTTTGACCAGGGCCTTTCGGCGGCGCAGTCCCTTGGCCCTGGCGGTGCGCAGAAAGTCGCTGCCGAGGACGTCGAGCATGGTGGAGCGCTGGTAGCGGCTGTAGAGCGCGACCTGAAGGATGATCAGGGTGAGCGCGGGGAGCAGCATGTGCTGGGCGCGGTTGACGAGGGCTTCGAAGTTCCACTGGCCCGCGTACTGCGGGTCGTACTCGCCGAGGACCTTGATGGTCTGGGAGCCGTCGTTCAGCGCGGTGGCGCCGATCTTCAGTGCGACACCGATCACGAAGACCGGCATGGCCAGCACGAAGAAGGAGGCGAGGGTGGTGAACCGGTCGAAGAAGCGGTACTGGCGGATGGCGCCGAACGCGCCGAGCGCGACACCGCCGAGGGAGCCGATGAGGGTGGCGATCAGCAGCAGCCGGGTGGAGACGCCCACCCGGCGGCCGAAGTCGTCGTTGACGTCGTCACCTTCGATGGTCTTGCCGAGGTCGCCGTGGACGACGCCCTCCGCCCAGTGCCCGAACCGGGACAGGATCGGGGTGTCCGGGTTCATGTTGTAGTCGTCGAGCGTCTTGGTGATCGACGACGCGGGCAACGGCGGGTTACGGCCCTCGAACTTGGCGCGGGGATTGAGGCTGAGCCCGGCCAGAAAGTAGGTGAGGGAGGCAGCCACGATGACCAGTACCAGATAGTTCGCCAGCCTGCGCAGCAAGTAACGGCCCATGCCGATGTCTCTCCCTAGCGCGCACCGATTCAGCCATGTTCAGCCGAAGTGGGGGTCGGTGCGGATCGAGCACATCTTTCATGTATTCAACACGTTTGTCGATAACGAGATGTTTACGGATGGGTAACGTCAACTCCCCTGGTGAGCAAGGACATTGCGGACGCCACTAGCGGATTCCATGGAAGTGACGAAGGATCACTTTCGATTCCCAGGCATTGACCGCTCCCCGGCGGGGCGATACCCAATATGCGGACACCCTGCGAACGTGATGTGGCGCGCGGGCAGTTGACGAAGACTTTACGACAGCGGAGGTAGTGGGTACGCACAGCGGGCCTCACCTCCCCCACCCTCCCCACCTGCCGCCAAAGGCCCGGTGACGGCCGCGCGGACGAAGTGGCCGACGGGAATCACCATGCCCCTCGACCGGGTCACGAAGCCCGGTGGGCGACTCGATGCGTTCAAGGGATCAATCGGGATGTTCCGGGGCAGCTGACCCTAGGGTGGCGTCGTGAACGGCCACCAGCGAGTACAGGACGACGAGGGGAGCGCGGCCCGGCTCCTCGCGCTGTCGGACGGTGTGTTCGCCATCGCGATAACGCTGCTGGCGCTGGACATCACACTGCCCGCCGGACTGGATCCCGCCGGTTTCGAGCGGGCGCTGAGCGACGTGATGCCCAAGGTGTGGGCGTACGCCCTCAGCCTGCTGGTCATCGCGGCGTTCTGGCGGGGCCACCACCAGATCTTCCGGTATGTGCGGGAGGTGGACGGGACGGTCATCCGGCTCGGTCTGCTGGGGCTGGGGCTGATCGCCCTGATGCCCTTCCCCACCACTCTGCTGGCCGAGTACGGGGACCTGCCGCAGTCGGTGGCCGTCTACTCCGGCGCCGTCGCGGCGATGGGGGCCACCCAGCTCGCACTGACGGTCGTCCTGTGGAAGCGCCCGTGGCTGGGGAGGGCGGCACTGCCCGGTCCCGTCGCACGCAACGATGTGGCCGACCTCGCGGCGACGGTGCTGGTCTTCGCCGTCGCCGTACCGCTCGCCTTCGTCTCCCCGACCGGCGCGAAGCTGTGGTGGACGGTACTGATCCCGGTCAGAGTGGTGACGGGCAAACGGGGCAAGCGCCTGCGCGCGGCCGCTCAGCAGTCCGGCGCCTAAGGCATGTCTTTCGGATCACCCCGGTCACCCCGGTCACCCCGGGGCCGCGACGCCTGGCGCGACCGCACGCGGGGCATGGGAGCACAGCCGCCGCCGCATGGCTGAGCCCGGGACGAGGTGACGTGCCCGTTCGGGGGAACGGCGGGTGTCGCGGAGAGCGGCCGGGAGGAGCGGCTCGTACGTTCGGTCGGCATGACGTACCTATCGGGTGATCGTGTATCCGGCCCCACCCGCCGCACCACGCTTGCCGGGCTCGTCGGTGGGGCCGGGGCCGTATTGGCTGCCGGGTGCAGCCCCTCGGGTGCGTCGCCCGCGCACGAACCCGAACTCCGTCGCAGGGCAGGGGTCTACGCCCCGGCGGCTGATCCCACGCCCGGGGCGATGACGCTCTTCAAGGACCCGGGCTTCAACTTCAACGGGCTCCTCGCGCTCGGCTCGTCCGGCTACGGCGCCGGTGAGGTGGGCGAGGTGCTCACCGCGGTGAACACGATCAACAAGGCCGGCCTCTCCGCACAGACGTACACCGAGACCTTCAGGAAACTCGGCGACCAGCTGATGGCGGCGCCCCAGGGCAGCAGGCCCGGAGCGCAGACCACACGCTTCCGTGCGCTGCGCGCCGCGCAGTACTACGCCCAGGCACTGTTCTTCGTCCTCGGCTCCGACACCCCCGGTATCGAGGAGCAGTTGTACAAGGCCGGGCGCGGAGCCTGGGACAAGTTCTGCGGACTGTGCGATCCAGCGCCGGTGACCGCGCACATCCCGTACGGGAAGACTCCGTTGCCGGTGTGGTTCTTCCGGCCGGACGACTCCGGCAGGCGGCGCCCCACCGTGATCCTCACCAACGGCAGCGACGGACAGAACGTCGACATGTGGACCTACGGCGTCCCGGCCGCGCTCGATCGCGGCTGGAACGCCCTGGTGTACGACGGGCCCGGACAGGGGCAGCTGCTCTTCGTCGACCAGGTGGTCTTCACTCCGCGCTGGGAGACCGTCGTGACGCCGCTCGTCGACTGGCTGTCCGCCCGCTCGGACGTGGACACCGGCAAGATCGCCCTGACCGGGCTGAGCATGGCCGGGGATCTGGCCCCCCGAGCCGCCGCGTTCGAGCGGCGGATCGCCGCTCTGGTGGCGATGCCCGGTGTGCTCTCGCCCTGGCTGGGCTTCCCGCCGGAAGTCCGGGAGATCCTCACCCCGGACAAGGAGAAGACCAACAACATCTGGAACAAGGAGGTCGTCCCCGAGCTGCCGCCGTCCGCGGCCGCGACGATGAAGAAGCGCATCGAGCCCTTCTCCGTGCCGGCGATGCTCGCCGCCCGCCAGGGCAAGATGTTCACCGACTTCTACACCCCCGCCACCCTCATCAAGTCGCTGGACATCACGGACGTCGTGGGCCGCATCAAGATGCCCACCCTGGTCCTCGACTACGAGTACGAGCAGTTCTATCCGGGGCAGCCGCGCCAGATGTTCGACAAGCTGACGGCTCCCAAGGACTACGTGAAGCTCACCGCGGCCACCGGCGCACAGCTGCACTGCTCCCCGATGGCCCCGCAGCAGCACTGCGAGGTCGTCTTCGACTGGCTACAGGAGACACTGCCAGGCGCCTGACCTCCGCGGCGGGCCTCACCGGCCTCGTGGCGCCCTTGCAGGGCAGGGATGTTACGGCCACTGTGGTCGGACGTGGCCGTTGCCCTGGTTCCGTCAGACCTTTGGAGTGCGCGTGGCTTCCTTCGTACTGCCTCATGCCCTGCACGGCCGGGGATCGCACAAGGTCATCGCCGTGCACGGGTGGTTCGCCGACAGATCCGCCTTCGACCCGGTCCTGCCGGATCTCGATCAGGAGGCGTTCCAGTACGCGCTGGTCGATCTCCGTGGCTACGGCGAGGCGAGAGGCGAGACCGGCTCGTACACCTCCGGCGAAGGGGCGGCCGATGTCCTGGCGCTCGCCGACCGGCTGGGCTGGGACCGGTTCTCGGCGGTCGGCCATTCGATGGGCGCCAGTGTCGTCCAACGGGTGCTGGCCGCGGCTCCGCACCGGGTGCGCAGGCTCGTGGGCATCTCGCCGGTCCCCGCCTCCGGGCTGCCCCTGCCGCCGCAGCAGTGGGAGCTGTTCTCCTCCGCGGCCCATCTGCCGGAGAACCGGCGGGCCATCATCGACCTCACCACCGGCGGGCGGCGCCCCGCCGCTTGGCTGGACCGGATGGTGCAGCGGTCACTGGCGTGCAGTGACCCGAAGGCGTTCCGGTCCTGGCTGGACTCCTGGTCCGGGGAGGCGTTCGCCGCCGAGGTCGAGGGCTCGGCGGTGCCGGCGCTGGCCGTGACCGGGGCGCTGGATCCCGCGCTGACCGCCGAACTGACGCGTCAGACATGGATGCGGTGGTACGCCCGCAGCGAGCTGGTCGAGCTGCGATCGGCGGGGCACTACGCCATGGACGAAACCCCGCTGGAGCTGATCCGGGCCGTGGAGGACTTTCTGCGTGCCGACGGTGACGTGCGGGCAGCCTGATGACCGTGCCCGCACGGGATGTCGCCCCTCCGGATGTGCCAGATGTCTTCGACCCGCGCGGCTACGTGGACGGGCTGCCGCACACGGCGTACCGGCTGTTGCGCGATCATCATCCGGTGGCCTGGCAGGAGGAGCACGAGGTGCTCGGCTGGCCGGCCGGCCCCGGCTTCTGGGCGGTCACGCGGCACGACGACGTCGTACGGGTCCTGAAGGACGCGCGCACCTTCTCCTCCCACCTGGGGGCCACCCAGATCCGCGATCCCGCCCCCGCCGACCTGCCGTTCATCCGCCGCATGATGCTCAATCAGGATCCCCCGGACCACGGGCGGCTGCGGCGCCTGGTGAGCCGTGCCTTCACGCCCCGCCGCGTCGAGCGTTTCGGGACGGCGGTACGCGCACGGGCCCGTGGCCTGCTGACCGCGGCGGTGGACGCGGCGCGTACGGGGAACGGGGTGCGCGATCTCGTCACCGATGTCACGGACGACTTCGCCCTGCTCAACCTCGCCGATCTGCTCGGGGTGCCGCCCGCCGAACGCGGGCTGCTGCTGGCGTGGACCCGGCGGGTCATCGGCTACCAGGATCCGGACGAAGCGGGCCCGTCGTCATCGGGGCCGGACGGGCAGCCCGCCGATCCGCGGTCGCCGTCGATGCTTCAGGACATGTTCGACTTCGCGCGGGAGCTGGCCGTCCACAAGCGACGGCATCCGGGCGACGACGTCATGACCGTCCTCGCGTCGGACGACGAACTGGCCACGCCCGAACTGGAGATGTTCTTCTTCCTGCTGACCATCGCG
The DNA here is from genome assembly GCF_023544705.1 of Streptomyces sp. MCA2. NCBI lineage: Bacteria > Bacillati > Actinomycetota > Actinomycetes > Kitasatosporales > Streptomycetaceae > Streptomyces > Streptomyces sp. MCA2. The sequence continues at coordinate 15,088 of NZ_JAMJFM010000008.1, read as the reverse complement.
GGCAACGACACCGTACGCAGCGCGGCCCCCGGCGGCCTGCTGGCGCTGGCCCGGCATCCGGACGCCTACCGCGGGCTGCGCAGCGGGGCGGTGGGGGCGGCGACCTGTGTGGAGGAGCTGCTGCGCTGGCATCCGCCGGTGCTCAGCTTCCGCCGGACCGCGGCGTGCGACACCGAGTTGGCCGGCCGCCGCATCCGCGCAGGCGACAAGGTGGTGGTCTTCCACGGCTCGGCGAACTACGACGAGCGGGTCTTCGCCGCCCCGCACCGTCTCGACCTGACCCGGTCCCCCAACCCTCATGTCTCGTTCGGCGACGGCCCGCACGTCTGCCTGGGCGCGCATCTCGCCCGGTTGCAGTTGCGGGTGCTGTACGAGGAGACGGGCAGCCTGCTGCCCGCTCTGGCGGTCGCCGGTCCGCCGCAGCGGCTGGTGTCGAACTTCATCAACGGGCTGAAGTCGCTGCCGCTGCGGCTGGTGGACGGCTCGCCCCGGTAGGGGCCCTGCGGGAAGCGGCGCCGCCTGCTCACGTTCCGTGTGCCGCTCCCGCGTCGGACGGTGCGGCGCTCGGCGTGGCCCCGCGGTCGGGTGCGGCCCGCAGCAGTGCGGCGGTGAGGGGGTGTCGGGGGTCGGCCAGGAGCTGCTCGGTCGGGCCCTGTTCGACGAGGCGGCCGTTGTCGAGCACCGCCGTGCGGGTGGCCAGGGCCGCGGTGTCGCGGTCGTGGGTGATCAGGACCAGGGACAGGTCAGGGTGGGTCCGCAGGAGGTCCGCGAGGAGGGTGCGGAGGTTCCGGCGGGCGACGGTGTCCAGGCCGGAGGTGATCTCGTCGCAGAGCAGGACCCTCGGGCGGGCCAGCAGTGCGCGGGCCAGGGCGGCGCGCTGGAGTTCGCCGCCGGAGAGTTCCGTGGGCTTGCGGCGGATGAGGTCGCCGGCCAGACCCAGGGAGCTCAGGATGCGCTCGGCGTCGGCCGGCGCCTCGGGCGGTGGGACCTTGCGCAGGCGGATGGCAGTGCGGCTCACCTGGTCGAGGACCGGGCGGTGTTCGTCGAAGGCGGACCGGGCGTCCTGGAAGACGTACTGGACTGCCGCCAGTTGTTCGCGGGTACGGTCGCGCAGGCTACGGGGCAGTGCGGCACCGTCGAGCAGGACCTCCCCGTCGTAGGTCCGGTGGAGACCGGCCAGGCAGCGGGCGAGGGTGGTTTTGCCGCTGCCCGAGCGGCCCACGACGGCCGTGCAGCCCGGCGGGAGGAGGAGATCGGTGGGGTGCAGGACGGTGGTCCTGCCGTGGCGGGCGGTGAGGGCACGCACCTGAAGTACGGGGTCCTGGGCGGTGAGCGGGCTCGCGGGGCTTCTGCGCCGTGTGCCGGGTCCTGTGGTGGCGGCGCCTGTGGTGACGGCGTCTGTTATGGCGGCGCCTGTGGTGACGGCGTCTGTTGTGGCGGCGTCGCGGTGCGCAGGCACACCGTCTGGCGGCTCGGCGGAATCGGCCGCGGCGAGGAGTTCGCGGGTCCAGGGGTGCCGGGGGGAGAGCCGGAGTTCTTCCGGCGGGCCGGATTCCACGATGCGGCCGGCGCGCATGACGTGGACGTCATCGGCCAGGGCGTGGACTACCTCCAGGTCGTGGCTCAGGAGCAGTATGGCGAGGCCCTGCCGGGCCAAGGCGGCGAGTTGGGCGGTGATCTGCTGCTTCGTCAGTGCGTCCTGACCGGTGGTCGGTTCGTCCGCGATGAGGGTGGTGGCACCGGTCAGGAGGGCCTGGGCGAGGACCACACGTTGCTGCTGGCCGCCGGAGAGCTGGTGGGGGTAGCGGTGCAGCAGGGTCTCGCCGTCGGGCAGCTGAGCCCGGTCCAACGCGCGCAGCACGCGGTGCCGGACCGCGGAGCGGCGGGCACGGCGCGGCAGATGGCGCACCTGGGTGCGCGCGATGTCCTGGAGGAGGGCGGCCACGGGCCGGGCGGGGTTGAGGACGGTGGCGGGGTGCTGCGGTACGTACCCGATGAGGGCGTCGGGGACGTTCACCTCGCCGGTCACCACGGCGCCGGGCGGATACTCGTGGAGCAGGGCGAGGCCGGTGGTGGTCTTGCCGCTGCCGGAGGCGCCGATCAGGGCGGTGATCTTGCCGGGGACCAGCTGGAGGCTCACCCCGTCGACGAGGGCCCGGCCGCCGGTCTCGACCCGGAGGTCCTGGAGTCGGGCGATGGCGGTTGCGTTCATGGACTGCTCTTCTCGCTTCGCCTCGGCCCGGGGGCCGTACCGTCGGTGGGCGGGTGGTCAGGGCCCGGGCCGGGACGCGGTGGACGCGGTGGACGGGCCGGCCGCGGTCGTGGGTCGCGTCGGGTCAGGGCCGCGTCGAAGAGCAGGTTGAAGCCCATGGTCAGGGCCATGATCAGCAACGCGGGCAGCGCAACGGCCCAGGGCTGGACGAACATGCCCGTCCGGTTGCGGTCGACCATCACCGCCCAGTCGGCGGCGTCCGGTTCGGCGCCGACACCGAGGAAGGCGGCCGTGGCCACCAGGTAGAGCACTCCCGTCAGCCGCACCCCGGCGTCGGCGGCAAGGGTGCGCAGGGCCGAGCGGCCGGCGTAGCCCACGGCCATCCGCCACCAGGTCTCGCCCTGCATCCGCAGCGCCTCGACCGCGGGCGACGCGGCCGCCTCCGCGGCGGCTGCCCGGACCGTCCGGGCGGCGTCCGGGACATTGACCAGCGCCACCAGGAGCGCGAGCCCCCCGGCGCCGGGCGTCAGGACCGCCGACACCAGCAGGATGACCAGCAGCGACGGCACGGCGAGCAGCACGTCCAACGGGCGCATCAACAGCTCTTCCAGCCAGCCGCGACGGGTGAGCGCACTGATGAGGCCCAGCGGCAGCGCCACCGCGTAGGCCAGCGCCGTCGCCGCGAGCGCGGCCAGGACGACGGGGCGGCCGCCGAGCAGCACCTGCCGCCAGACGTCCCGGCCGACGAAGTCGGTGCCGGCCCAATGTCCGCCGCCGACAGTGAAGGAAGCGGCCCGGGGGCCCGGTTCCCCGGCCAACAGCGGCCCGAGCAGGGCGAGCAGCAGCGGTACGGCGATGATCAGCACGGCGAAGGCGAAGCGTGCCGGACCGCCGGTCGTACGTCGTCTCATGCCGCCGCCCCGGTCCGGGGCACGAAACGGTGCATGACCAGGTCCGCGCCGAGGTTGAGGACGACGGCGGTGCAGCCGAAGACGACCGCCAGGCCCTGGATGACGGGGACATCGCGTTCCGTCACGGCGTTCATCAGGACCGTTCCGAGTCCGGGGATCACGAAGAGGGCTTCCACGACGATGACTCCGCACAGCAGCCAGTCGATGGTGCGGGCCAGCTGCTGGGCGGCGGGCGCCAGGGCATGCGGCAGGGCGTGCGCGTAGCGGATGCGTGCGCCGGGGATGCCGTAGCGGCGGGCTTGTGCGACGTACGGCGAGGCCAGGGCGTCGATCATGCCGGCGCGGACCAGCCGCGTCAGCGAGCACACCGGCCGGGACAGCAGCACCGCCACGGGCAGCACCAGCGCCGCGGGGTGGGCGAGCAGATCGCCGCCGTAGCCGACGGCGGTCGGTGGCAGCCAGCCCAGGCGCAGCGCGAGGACCGCGACCAGCAGCACACCGAGGGCGAACTCCGGTACGGCGTACACGGCCAGGGTCACCGAGCTGATGAGGCGGTCGCCGAGCCGTCCTTCGTACCGGGCGGCCAGGACGCCGAGGCCGACCCCGACCGGCACGAGCAGGAGCAGGGTGAGCGCGGCGAGCACCACGGTCGGCCCGAAGCCGTCGGCGAGGTAGGAGCTGACCGGCCGGCCGGAGGTCAGCGAGCTGCCGAGGTCCGCGTGCAGCAGTCCGGCCGCCCACTCCCCCAGGCGTTCGTAGGCGGGCCGGTCCAGGTGCATGGCCTCCCGGATGGCGGCGATCCGCCCGGGGTCGGGCTGGTCGCCGGCGAGCGCCACCGCGGCGTCGCCGGGCAGTGCCTCGGTGAGGGCGAAGACGAGCAGGACGACGGCGACGGTCTGCCCGGCGCCGAGCAGCAGCCGGCGGAGCAGCCAGGACCGCAGGCCGGTCACGCGAGCCACACCTTGTCGAAGCGGGCCCAGTCGAGCGTGTTGGCGGGGGCCTGGTGCGCGACGCCGCGGACGTTGCGGGCGGTGCCCAGGATCCAGTCGGCGAAGCCCCAGACCAGGAAGCCGCCCTCGGCGTACAGCCGGCGCTGCATGCGCGCGTACACGGCGGTCCGGTCCTTCTTGCTCCTGGTGGACTGGGCCTGCTGGTAGAGGGCGTCGAAGTCCTTGTGCTGCCACTTGGTGGCGTTGGTGGTGGAGCCGGTCAGCAGCCGCTGGGAGAAGTGCGATTCGATCGGCATCGCGCCGGAGCGGTAGCAGCACAGGGTTCCGGAGTCGAGGGTGTCCTGCCAGTAGCTGTCCTTGCTGCCCATCGCCACCTTCACCTGCACTCCGGCCTTGGCGGCCTGGTCGCGGAAGATGGCGGCGGCCTCGGTGAACCCGGCGGCGACGGCGGAGGTGTCCAGGGTGACCCGCAGTCCGTCGGCGCCGGCCTTCTTCAGCAGATGGCGGGCGCGGTCCAGGTCCTGTTCGCGCTGCGGCAGGCCGTCCTCGTAGTACTCGTATCCCTTGCCGAACAGGTCGTTGCCGATCTCACCGGCTCCGGAGAGCGCACCGTCGACCAGTTCCTTGCGGTCGGCGAGGAGGAAGAACGCCTTGCGCACCCGCTTGTCGTCGAACGGCGCCCGGTCGGTCTTCATGGCGAACGACTGCATCGCGCTGTTGCGCAGCCGCACGATCTCGATCTGCCCCTGGCCCTCGTGTGCGCGGGCCGTCGTCGGCGCCAGCTCGTGTGCGTACTCGACCTGGCCGCCGAGCAGGGAGTTGACGCGTGCGGACTCCTCGTTGGCGACCAGGAACTCCAGCTGGTCCAGGTAGGGCGCGCCCTCCCAGTAGTCGTCGTTGCGCCGGAAGACGGCGGACCGTCCGGGCGTGAAGGAGACGAAGCGGAAGGGGCCGCTGCCGACCGGCTTGCGGTCGAAGTCCTGCGCGCCGTCGGGGACGACATAGGCGCCGAACGCGGCGAGGAGGTTGGGGAATTCGGCGGTCGGCCGCTTCAGCGCGAACTCGACGGTGCGCTCGTCGACGGCCCGGCTCGCTCCGAGGTCGAGGGGCTCCAGTGAGGCCTTGGCGCGGAACGCCTTCTTGGGGTCGGCGATACGGCGGTAGCTGTAGAGGACGTCCCGGGCGGTGACCGGCTTGCCGTTGTGGAAGGCCGCCTTGCGCAGCTTCACCGTCCAGCGGTCGAGTCCGGCGTTCGGCTCCCAGGACGCGGCGAGCCGCGGTTCGGCGGAGAGATCGGCGCTGAAGTCGGCGAGCTTGTCGAAGAGGGCCTTGGCGCGGGCGGCGTCGGCGAAGAGGTTGGCCAGGTGCGGGTCGAGGGTCTCGCCGGCGCCGCCGCCGGCGAACGCGGCGCGCAGCTTCCCACCGCGCCGGGGTTTGCCGCCGCCGGCGGCGTCACCGGAGGGGCCTGCGCATCCGGCGAGGGCGAGCGCGCCGAGTCCGGCCGCGCCGCCGGCGGCGGCGAGGAAGCCGCGGCGGTGCAGGCCGGGGAAGCGGGGAGGGTGGACGGGACCGTCGTACATGCCGGTTTCCTTGCTGTGTGCGGACGGAGGTGGCGGAGAGCGGAGGCGGAGGCGAGTGGAGCGGGCGTCAGTCGTGCCGGGTCAGCCGGGCGACGAGGTGGAGCCGGTCCTGGTCGGTGCGCTCCCCCGGTCCGGCGCCCTCCTGCCAGGCCGGTTCCGTCCGTGGCCCCGGCCCGTCGTGCAGGTCGAGGACCTCGAAGCCGTGGCTGGCGAGGACATGGCGCAGTTCCTGGGGGAAGAGCAGCCGCCATGCGGAGCGCTGCTCGTGCGGCGGGGAGCCGTCGTCGGCCGTCCAGATGCGGGTACGGCGCAGGAGTTGGGCGGTGCGGTCGACGGACAGCGTGGTCGTGGAGGTGTAGGCGGTGCCCTGCCAGGTGAAGCCGTTGACGGCCGGGGCGTCGAGCAGTTCGGTGCGGCCGAGGAAGAAGGCGCCGTTGCGCATCTCGGCGACGAGCAGCCCGCCGGGGGTGAGGCTGCGCCGGCAGGACGCGAGGAAGCCGTCGAGTTCGGCGTTGGTGTGGCAGTAGAGCAGCGCGCTGTCCAGGCAGACGACGGCGTCCACGGGCTCCTCGTGGAGGTCGAAGTCCCGCAGATCGGCCCGTACGTAGTCCGGCCCCCGGTGGTGGGTACGGGCGTACGCGAGCATCGCTTCGGAGAGATCGGCCGCGACAACCGTACGGCCCGCCGCATGCAGATGTGCGGCGTCGCGTCCGGTGCCGCAGCCGATGTCCAGGACGCGGGCGCCCGCACCGTGCCGTCGCAGGCAGTCCTCGGCCCAGCGGCCGGCCAGGCGGTCGGCGTCGGGGAAGCGTGCCTCGTAGAGTTCCGGGTTGTCGGTCAGCAGGTTTTCGTTGCTGCGCGTGGTGTTCACGGGGCTGCGCGTGGTGCTCAGGGGGCTGCGTGTGGTGTTCACGGGTGGTGTCATGCCTTTCCCGCCGCCGTGACCGGTGCCGTCGCCGCCGCCTCGGCCGCCCGGCCCGGCAGCCCTCGCAGCCGGTGCAGCCAGGCGACACCGGCCGCGGAGACGAGTCCGAAGGCCAGACAGCACGCCCAGGGCAGCCACGGCGCACGGTGGTGTTCACCGGTGTCCATGGCCCAGCCGACGACGGTGTTGCCCACCGCCGCGGCGATGCCGGAGACCACGTAGAACAGCCCGAAGTACGTGCCGGTGAGCTCGGCCCGGCCGAAGGCGGGGATGAGCTCCATCACGAACGGCTGGGCGATCATCACGCCCAGGTAGAGCAGCAACGCCCCGGCCAGTACGGGCAGTACGCGCAGCGCGGCGCCGCCTGCCCCGCCGGACGGCGATACCGGGCCGGCGACGGCCATCGGCGGCACGAAGGCGAGGCCCATCAGGACGAGCCCCGCGCCGATCCACCAGGCCCGGTCGCCGCGCCCCTTGAGCGCGCGGGTGATCCGCATCTGGAGCGAGAGGTTGGCGACGGTACCGACGAGGAAGACGAGACCGGCCGCGCCGTCCCAGCCGGTGGCCCGCCGCGCGCCCTCGGGCAGCAGCAGGTACAGCTGGTTCTGGAGGGTGAACATGCCGACCATGGCCAGCGCGAAGGCCACGAAGACGCGGTTGCCGAGGACTTCGCGCCAGTCGCCGAGGACGCTGTTCGTGGCCGGGGCGACCGTGCGGGCCGGCAGCACCAGGGCCTGCGCGACGGTGAGCAGCGCGAAGAGGCCGGCGGCGGTGAGCGCGGAGGTCCGGAAGTCGACGAGCAGCAGGGCGCTGCCGAGCAGTGGCCCGATCAGGGCGCCGGTGGTCGCGAACACGTTGAAGAGGGCGAACGCCTCGGGCTTGCGGTCGCCCGCCTCCTGCGCGAGGTAGGCCCGGACGGCGGGGTTGAACAGCGCGCCGGCCAGCCCGCTGAGGACGGAGGCGGCGACGAGTACGGCCAGGCCGTCGCCGAGCGCGAAGAGCCCGAAGCCGACGGTCCGCAGCGCACAGCCGGCGATGATGACCCCGCGCGCACCCAGTCGGTCGGACGCCGAGCCGCCGATGAGGAACAGTCCCTGCTGGCTCAGGTTGCGGACGCCGAGCACGATGCCGACGACCGCGGCGGACATCCCCAGGTCCTCGCCCAGGTGCACGGCGAGGTACGGGATGAGCAGGTAGAACCCGGTGTTGACACCGAGCTGGTTGATCAGCAACAGCCGGATCGCGAACGGGTAGCGGCGCATCTCGTGCCAGATCTTCACTGTGCCGCCTCCGCACCGCGGACCGGCTCCGGCGCCGACTCGCCCGGCCCCGTCTCGCCCGGCGGTATCTCGCCGCGCGCCGGCCGTACGCCGAGCCCCGGCTGCCCGCCGGCTCCTACGGTGCCGTCCGTGCCGCCGATCCCGGTCCACGGGTCGTGGGCGAGCAACAGGTGGCCGTCCAGGTCGGTCCAGCGGGCGCGGTCGGCGAGGTGGACGGCGGGGGCGAGACCGAGCGTGCTGGCGGTGAGGCAGCCGAGCATCAGCTCGGTGCCGCTGCCGGCGATCAGGTCGGCGATGCGCAGTGCCGCGCCGACACCGCCGCACTTGGCGAGCTTGACGTTGATGCCGTGCACCCGGCCGGCCAGCCGCCGGGCGTCCTCGAAGCCGACCACGTCCTCGTCGGCGATGACCGGCAGCGGCGAGCCTTCGGCGAGCCGGGCGAGCGTCTCGGGGTCTCCGGGGGCGAGGGGCTGCTCCACGGCCTCGACGCCGAGGTCCGCGTAACGGGGCAGCAGGGCCTGCGCCAGGGCGGGGGCCCAGGCACCGTTGGGGTCGAGCAACAGCCGGGCGTGCGGGGCGGCCTGGCGCACGGCCCGTACGCGGTCGAGGTCGTCCTCGGGGTCCGGGGCACCGGCCTTGATCTTGAGGACGGAGAAGCCCTGCCGGACCAAGCGGCCCGCCTGCTCCGCGGCCGCGCGGCGCGAGGTGATGCCGAGGGTGCGGGCGGTGGCGGCGCGCGGCGCTTCGGTGCCGCCGAGCAACCGGTGCACGGGGAGGCCCGCGCGCTTGCCGACGAGGTCGAGCAGCGCGGACTCCACCGCCGCGGTCACCGCGGCGGGCGTGCCGGGCGTGAGCAGCTCGCCCGCGCGCAGGGCTTCGAGTGCGGTCTCCGGGTCGGCGCAGCGGGCGAGTTCGCGTGCGGTCCCGTGCAGCAGCCGGCCGAGGGTGGCGGCGTCCAGACCGTAGTAGGTGCTGGTGACGGCTTCTCCGTAGCCGCGTCGGCCGTGGTGTTCGATGCCGAGCCATACGGCGTCGCGGGCCGCCATCGTGGAGCGGGATATCCGTAGCGGCTCGGTGAGTGGGAGTCGTACGGTGCGCTGACTGACCTTCACGGGGCTTCTTTCCGGGTGGTGCGATGGGTGGGGTGGCGCGGTCCGGCGGCGGGCGCCTGGACGGGGCCGGTGCCGGGTGCCGTGGGACGCGGGGCGGTCGGAGCGGGTGACGGGACGCCCGCGGCGGGGGGCGCCAGCGGGTCGGTGACCGTCCGGCAGCGGGTCCATCCCCGCGCCTCCGCCGCCTGCGGGTGCGGGATCTCGACCGGACGGGTGGCGGCGCAGGTCAGGTCCAGGCCGTGGGCGGTGGCGAAGTCGTCGTCGTAGACGCTGCCCAGGTAGCGCTGCGGCCCGTCGGGGAAGACCGTGGCGACCACGGCTCCGGGATGGACGCGGGCGGCCCACGCGGCGACGAGTGCGACGGCGCCGGTGCTCCAGCCGCCGCTGACGAAGTTGCCGGCGGCGAGCCTGCGGCAGGCATCGGCGGACTCGGCCGGGCCGACCCAGTGCACCTCGTCGAACGCGTCGTAGGCGACATTGCGCGGGTGGATGCTGCTGCCGAGGCCCCGCATCAGCCGGGTCCTGGCGGGCTGGCCGAAGATCGTCGATCCGGTGGCGTCCACGCCGATCAGCCGCAGGTGCGGCCAGTGCCGGCGCAGGGGGGCGACGACTCCGGCGCTGTGGCCTCCGGTGCCGACGCTGCACACCAGGACGTCGAGATGGTCCAGCTCGGCGGCCATTTCGGCGGCGAGGGAGCCGTAACCGGCCACGTTGTCGGGGTTGTTGTACTGGTCGGGCCAGTACGCACCGGGCAGTTCGGCGAGCAGCTGCCGCAGCCGGGCCAGCCGGGCCGCCTGCCAGCCGCCCTCGGCCGCCGGCCGGTCGACCAGTTCGAGCCGGACTCCATACGTCCGCAGCAGCCGCCGCATCGAGGGCTCCAGCTCGGTGTCGCCGACCAGGACGATGGGGTGGCCGAGCGCCTGGCCCGCGAAGGCCAGGCCGATGCCGAGGGTGCCGGAGGTGGATTCCACCACGGGGGCGCCGGGGCGGAGTTCGCCGCGCTCCTTGGCGCCGAGCAGCATGGAGACGGCGGCGCGCGCCTTCATGCCGCCCGCGCCGAGCCCTTCGAGCTTGGCCCAGAAGCCGGGGTGCGGGCAGGGCAGATCGGCGGTGACGCGGGCGAGCGGGGTGCGGCCGAGCAGGCCGAGGAGCTCCCGGTTGCCGGTGGGGTGCACGACGGCGGTGGTCACCGGGCGGCCCCCCGTATCTCGCCGTGGTAGCGATGGATGATGCCGGATCCGCCGTCGAGCCAGAAGAACGGGTAGGGCTCCGCACACACCGCGCTCACCCCTGAGCCGAGGAACCGCGGCAGCACCGCACTCCCGGTCTGGGCGAACATCACCAGGGGCTTGCGGTGCCGCAGTGCATGCTCCCGCAGCGGCTCGAAACTGCCGTTGCCCAGTGTCATGCCGGAGGCGAGCACGGCGTCGCAGCGCTCCAACTCGGCGAGCGCGTCGGTGTGTACGGGCTCGCCCCACTCCGTCGTGCCGCCCTTGAGGTCGCACGGCACATACGCCAGACCGCGCTCCCGCAGCGCCTCCAGCAGCGAGTTGACCACGCCGATCACGAGCACCCGTGCGCCGGGCACGACGTCGATCAGCCCGGTGACGGCCCGTGCCCTGGCCCGCGACTTCCGCAGGGACGACCCGGCCGGCAGCGACCAGGAACGGGCGCCGTTCGCGGGCGTGTGCGGGCGTACGTGCAGCAGATACGCGTCGAGGGCGGCCACCCGCACCGGGCGCAGCTCGTGCCCCAGGAGGCGGTCGAGGTCCGCGCCGACGCAGTCCTCGATCGCGGCGTCCGGCAACTCACCGGGCTCCACCGCGCAGGAGCCGACCGCCGCGCCGAGCCGCAGGCTCAGCACCTCATTGCGGTAGCCGCCTTCGCGGCCCTCGTGGCGTACGGCCTGCCGGGTGCTGAAGGCGACGGCGATCCGCTGGGTGGACGGGTCGGGCCCGAACTCGCCGGCCCGCACACGGGCCACGAGATCGTCGTACGAAGCGGCCGGGGCGGGGGCGTTGCCGGCGGGGGTGCGGATGACGACCTGGTTCATCGGTTCACCACCCGCGGGCGCAGCTCGGCGAGCAGCGTTTCGACGCGTCGGCGGGCGGCCGGGCCTTCGGCGTCGCCGGCCATGAGGTATCCCAGGTAGGCGTTGTTGCTGCCGGCCTCCCTGACCGCCGTGCCGGGCTCGGCGAGCTGGAGTTCGAGCACTCCCGGCGCCGCGCGCACGAGGTCACCGCCGTCGACCGCCTCCAGGACGCCCGCGGTCTGCGGCACGAGGAAGCCGATGGCGGCGCTGCGCAGTCCGGTGTCCCGTCGGCGCAGATCGGGCCGCTCGCCCCGGGCCACGTCCACACAGGCCGCGGCGACGTCGATACCGGTGACATGGCGGATCAGTTCGGTGATGCGGTTGCCCGCGGGCCGGGGATTGACCTCGACCACCCGCGGCCCGTCGGGCGTCAGCTTGATCTCGGTGTGCGCCACGACGCCGTCGAGTCCGAGGGCCTTCAGGGCGAGTACGGCGGTCTCCTCCGCCGCCGCCCGGTCGGCCGCCGGGAGCGCCGCGGGGAACATGTGGCCGGTCTCGATGAAGGCCGGTGCTCCGCCGACGCTCTTGTCGGTCACCCCGATCACCTGGGTACTGCCGTCGGACGTCACGGTCTCGACGCTGACTTCGGGGCCGTGGAGCAACTCCTCCAGGAGGACCACGGGTGCCCGGCGCTGGCCGCGCGCATTGACGGGAAAGCCGTCGAGCGCGCGGTAGGCGCGGGTCAGCTCCGCCTCGTCGTCGATGCGCCGGACGAACATCCCCGCGCACAGGTCGACCGGCTTCAGCACCAGCGGATAGCCGATCTCCGCGGCCGCGGCGGCCGCTTCGGACCGGTCCGCGCAGACCGCGAAGCGCGGCCCGGGTACTCCCGCGGCGGCGAGCACCCGCCGGGTGGCGTCCTTGCGGCAGGCGTTCTCGACCGCCTCGGGCGCCGGGCCGGGCAGTCCGAGGCGGCCGGCGATGCGGGCGACCGTCGGGAGGTAGTAGTCGCAGGAGGTGAGCACACCGTCGAAGCCGAACGCGGAGTGCAGCCGCTCGGCATACGGCAGCAGTGTTTCGAGGTCGTTGGTGTCGGCGGTCAGCACATTGCGGGCGCCGAGCAGCGGGTGGGCGGCGCCCTCGGGTGCGGAGCGCAGGTAGTGGTGCAGATCGCGGGTGAGGAAGGTGAACTCGTGTCCGCCCTCACGGATCGCGCGTGGGAGCAACCTGCTCATCGCTCCGACCCAGCTCTCGACCATCAGCAGATGAGCCACGGTTTCCCTTCTTCGCAGGCGTTGTCCGTGCGTGGTTGCGGCGGTATTTGACGGGGCGGCGCCTCGGTGAGGGCCGTCCGGCTTGACCGGCCCATACTGTAAACGATAATCATTTTCATTGCCACCACGTACCGCGGCGCCCGTCGCCGCGCTCCCGAATGTGAGACCTGTGATTCCTGCCGTACGCCGCACGGGGCTGCTCTGCGCCCTGACGGCCACCGCCGCCCTGCTCCCGGCCACCCCCGTTCCCGCCGCTCCCCCGCCGGCGGCCGCGCTCCGCTTCGGCGCCTGCCCGGACTCCCTGCCGGCTCCGCCCCCGCCCGCCCGCGTCGAATGCGGCCGGCTGAGCGTGCCCCTGGACCGGAGCCACCCGGGCGGCGCACACCTGCGCATCGCCGTCTCCCGTATCCGCGCCTCGGGACCGGCGTCCGAACGGCGCGGCGTCCTGCTGGTCAACCCGGGCGGGCCGGGCGGCTCGGGGCTCTCCTACGCGGTCACCAAACGCGCCAAACTGCCGGAGCGCGTGCGGCGTTCGTACGACGTGATCGGGTTTGACCCGCGCGGCACCGGCGCGAGCGCCCCCGCGGACTGCGGACCGATGGGCGGCCTCTTCGACAGCCCCGGGCCGGACCCCGTCCCCGAGGGCCGGGCGGCCGGTAAGGCCTACCTCGACACCCTGCGGCGGACCGCGGACGACTGCGCCCACGGCGTCAAGGACGCCCTGCCGTATCTGTCGACCACCGAGACCGCCCGGGACATGGACGCCATACGGGCGGCGCTCGGCGAACCGCGGATCGGCTTCCTCGGCGTCTCGTACGGCAGCTACCTCGGGGCCGCCTACGCCGCCCAATTCCCCCGGCGGGTCGGCCGGATGGTGCTGGACAGCGTCGTCGGGCCCTGGGCGTGGTACGACTTCGATCTCGTCCAGAGCCGGGCTCTGATACGCCAGCGGGCGGTCTTCTTCGCCTGGGCCGCCCGGCACGAGAAGCGTTTCGGGCTCGGTGCCGACGGTGCGGCGGTCCGCGCCGCCTACCAGCGGGTGCGGGAGGGTCTCGCGAAGCACCCCGTGGACGGCTTCGGGGCAGCGGAGTTCGACCGCACCGTGTACCGGGCGCTGGGCCGCACCGAACGCTGGGCGGGCCTCGCCGACGGCCTGCGGACGTATCTGCGCGACGGGACCACCGGGCCGCTGCGCCCGGCAGAGCCCTTCGACGGCGCCGCCTCACGTACGTACGAGGCCGCCAACCGCACCGTCAAGTGCGCGGACGGACCAGCTCCCACGTCCTCCCGCGTGATGGCCGACATCCGGCGGATGCGGCGGCTCGACCCGCAGCCACTGCTCACCGGCATGGAGGCCTCGGTGTGTACGTACTGGCACCACCGCCCCGCGCACCGTACGCCGCTGGGCAGCCCCGAGGCCCCGCCGGTCCTGCTGATCGCCTCCGCGCACGACCCCGTCACCCCCGCCGAAGGGGCCCGGGCGCTCCAGCGGCGACTGCCCGGCTCACGGCTGGTCTCGCTGCACCACGACTACTCACACGGGGTGTTCGCCAGCCGGGGCAACGGGTGCGTGGACGGTACGGCCGCGGCGTACCTGGTCGACGGGACCGTGCCCGCTGCCGATGTGCACTGCTCGGGGCCCGGACTGCCCACGCCCTGAGCACCGTTGACCGTTCGCCGGCGCGCCACGCACCGCATGTCCCGCTCCGGGAGGCAGGCGGGGCCGGGCGCGGCGTCGGCGAACGGCGGTCCGTGAGGCGCGGCTACCGCTCCCCCGGGATCGCGGCCTCCAGCGCGTCGATGCTGCCGGACATGACCGCCGGGATGTGCTCGGTGAGGTGCTCCACCGGCCAGTCCCACCAGGCCACCGCCAGCAGACGGGCGATGTCCGCCTCGTCGAAGCGACGACGGATGAGACGGGCCGGGTTGCCGCCCACGATCCCGTAGTCAGGGACGTCGTCGACGACAACGGAACCGGACGCGATGACCGCCCCGTGGCCGATACGGACGCCGGGCATCACCGTGGCCCGGTATCCGAACCAGACATCATGGCCGACCACGGTGTCGCCCCGGCCGGGCAGACCGGTGATCAGATCGAAGTGTGCGGCCCAGGAACCGCCCATGATCGGGAAAGGGAACGTCGAGGGGCCGTCCATACGGTGGTTGGCGCCGTTCATGATGAACGGCACCCCCTCCCCCAGCGCACAGAACTTCCCGATGACCAGCTTCTCCGGCCCGTAGTGGTAGAGCACATTGCGGGTCTCGAAGGCAGTCGGGTCGTCCGGATCGTCGTAGTAGGAGAACTCCCCGACCTCGATCAACGGCGAGGTCACCAGCGGTTTCAGCAGCACCACCCGGGGCTGCCCGGGCATCGGGTGCACCACGGTCGGATCGGCAGGAACGGCAGGCACCATGACGCTTCCTCACCACGTGCGGCAGACAGTCCTCCCATGATCGCAACCCGCTCCCGGAACGGGCCACGCCTTTTCCTCGCCACGCCTTTTCCTCGCCGGGCCGGCCGTCGCGGCGCCCGGTCGGGCGGCTTCCCTTCGAGCGCGGCGCCACCCGGCCGCCTGCTCCTCGGCCGCAGTGTCCTGGCTACGGCGTACCACGTCGTGACGCGCACGATCACCCATACGGGCCGGCATGCCACGGGGCACCTGGGTCCCGGCCGCTCTCCCGGCGGATCGACGCCGCAGGAACACCGCCCGGCGCGCCCACTCGCCGGGCGGAACCGGGCTCGGTGGGCGAGGCTGAACCGTGGAGGTGGATCATGGAACAGCTACAGGCCGACGTATGCGTGGTGGGCGCG
>NZ_JAMJFM010000079.1:0-37241 GCF_023544705.1 Streptomyces sp. MCA2 | reverse complement strand
CAGCGAGTGCAGTGCACCAGACGCCGCGAGCCCCGCCCTCCGGGCGGACGACGAGACTTTGCGGACACCCCCCAGGCCCTGTCCGGAGGTGCCGCCGGCCACCGCACCTCGCCGCGTTGCCGGAGCCGCACGAAGATCGACAGGCGAGGTCGGAAGCTGCTTTCGGACCTCGGGCTGACGGCGTGTCCGGATCGCCGAACGACCTCGTATGCGCGTCTCGCCGACGGATACCATGCGAACGTAAATCTTGAGCGCTGTCACACTGCGGGACCGCGCCCGGCACACGGGTGTCCGGACCGTCCACGCGGCCGGGGCAGGGTCTCATCATCACTGTCCAGGCTGAGGGACCAGGTCCGGCAGATGCCTTCGCATAGGCGACGAATCGCCTCAGGGAACGGAATCGCCAGGCTTCGGTTGGCCGGGCGTGAGAGGGACGCAGACGGGGTATCAGCCCGGACGATCGTCAGCCGACGCCCACAGGAGAACCCAACGATGCTTTTAGGCCGGCGCGCCGAGCGTAGGGCGATCGAACGGCTACTCGCGGACGTGCGGTCGAGGCGCAGCGGCGTGCTGGTGGTGCGCGGTGAGGCCGGTATCGGTAAGACCGCGTTACTGGAGTATGCCCGTGGCGCCGCGTCGGGGTTCCGGGTGGAGCGTGCGGCCGGTGTGGAGTCCGAGATGGAGTTCGCGTTCGCGGGCTTGCACCAGTTATGTGCGCCGTTGCTGGACCGGCTGGGTGCGCTGCCCGAACCGCAGCAGGCCGCCCTGGGTGTGGCGTTCGGGCTGCGGGCCGGGGACCCGCCGGACCGCTTCTTGGTCGGGCTGGCCAGTTTGAATCTGCTGGCCGAGGTCTCCGAGGAACGGCCGCTGCTGTGCTTGGTGGACGATGCGCAGTGGCTGGATGCGGCATCCGCACAGACCCTTGCGTTCGTAGCGCGGCGGGTGGACGCCGAGCGGGTGGCGCTGGTGCTGGCGCTGCGCGACCGCAGTCCCGACCCGAGCGACGCTCACCCCTTCGCTGGCTTGCTGGAGCTGGGCTTGGACGGGCTCGGTGAAGCGGATGCGCAGGCGTTGCTCGCCGCAGGGGTCAGGACACCGCTGGATGAGCGGATACGTGACCGGATCATCGCCGAAGCGCGGGGCAACCCGCTGGCGCTGCTGGAGCTGCCCCGAAGCGCGGAGCCGGCGAAGCTGGCGGGTGGATTTGCGCTGCCGGATGCACTGAGCGTGCCGCGCAGGATCGAGAAGAGCTTCCAGCGCCGGTCACGCAGCCTGCCGGCCGAGACACAGCTGCTGCTGCTGGTCGCGGCGGCTGAGCCGCTGGGCGATACGGCGCTGCTGCGGGGTGCGGCCGAGTACCTGGGCATCGACGCCGAGGCAGCCGCACCGGCGAAGGCGGCGGAGTTGCTGGAGATCGGCGCCCGGGTGCGGTTCTTGCATCCGCTGGTGCGCTCGGCGGTCTACCGTGCCGCCGCACTGTCCGACCGGCGGCGCGTGCACCGCGCGCTGGCTGCGGCGACCGACCCGCAGGCCGACCCCGACCACCGCGCCTGGCACCGCGCGCAGGCCACGCTCGGGGTCGACGAGACGATCGCGGTGGAGCTGGAGCGCCTGGCCGGCCGGGCATGGACCCGCGGCGGGCCGGCCGCCGCGGCCGCGTTCTTGGAACAGGCGGTGGTGCTGACCCCCGAACGCGCCGACCGTGCACGCCGGGCGCTGGCCGCCGCACACGCCGCGCACCAGGCCGGCGCGTCCGAAGCCGCCTTGGAGCTGCTGACGGTTGCGGCGGCCGTACCGCTGGATCCACTGGGACGCGTCCGGGTGGAGCTGCTGCGCGCCCAGATCGCGTTCGATACCACCCGGAGCGGCGACGTGCCCGGAATGCTGCTGGACGCGGCCAAGGCGCTCGTCCCGCTGGATGTCGCGATGGCTCGCCAGACCTACCTTCAGGCGCTCGAAGCAGCCGTCGTCACTGGTTCCTTCGGCCGCGGTCGCAGGGTGCTGGAGGTGGCCGAAGCCGCCCAGGCCGCGCCCACACCGCCACACCCGCCAGGGGTGGTGGACCTGCTGCTCGACGGGCTGGTGACCAGGGCCACGCAGGGATACGAGGCGAGCGTGCCCAGCCTGCGGCGGGCACTGGGGGCGCTCGGCGACCACGATCGCAAACCCCGCACCGCGGCAGCGGACGACAGCCGCCGCTGGCTGTGGCTGGCCAGCCGCGTCGCGGTGGCGCTGTTCGACGACGAGACGGTGCATGAGCTGGCCGGCCGCCGCGTCCGGCTCGCGCGCGAAGCGGGCACACTGTCCGAGCTGCCCGCCGCGCTGGACTATTTCGCCGTCGTGCTCGTGCACACCGGCGAGCTCGCCCACGCCGCCGAGCTCGTCGCCGAGGCCACCGCGATCCAGCCGGCGGCCGTCACCATCACCGAGATCATGCTCGCCGCCTGGCGCGGCCGGCAGGCCAAAACCTCCGAGCTGTACGCGGCCATGGTCCAGGACGCGACCCGACGGGGCGAGAGCGCGGTGGTCACCGTGGCCCAGTACACGCTGGCCGTGCTGCACAACGGCCTGGGCGACTACCGCGCCGCGTTCGACGCCGCAGCAGGCCCGAGCGACTCCGACGAGCTGGAGCACAGCAACCTGGCCCTGCCCGAGCTCATCGAGGCGGCCGTCCGCGCCGGTGAACCAGCCCCGGCGGCCGCCGCGCTGGAGCTGCTCAGCTCGCGAACTCGCGCCAGCGGCACCCAGTGGGCGCTCGGTCTTGAGGCGCGCTCGCGAGCGCTGACCTGCACCGGGCCGACCGCCGAGGCGCTCTATCGCGAGGCGATCGAGCGGTTTGGGTGCTGCCGGATGGTGACCCATCTCGCCCGCGCCCACCTGGTCTACGGCGAATGGCTGCGCCGCGAAGGCCGGCGTCAGGCCGCCCGCGAGCAACTCCGCACCGCCCACGAACTGCTGTCCGGCATGGGCGCAGAGGCATTCGCCGCCCGCGCCGCCCGTGAGCTGCGCGCCACCGGCGAGCGGCCGCACAAGCCAACTGCCCGGCCGACCGATGCGCTGACCGCCCAAGAGCTGCACATCGCGCGGCGGGTGGCCACCGGGGCCACCTCCAAGGAGGTCGGCGCGCAGCTGTTCTTGAGCCCGCGCACCATCGACGCGCACCTGCGCAACATCTTCCGCAAGCTGGACATCACCTCCCGCCGCCGGCTCAGGGACATGCAGCTTCCCTGACCCCCGGGCCGCCGTGCGCCAAGAGGTATAGGCGATGTTCGCCTACGCCACCGGCCTCCCGCCCGAGAGGTGTAGGCGATGTTCGCCGATGCGACCGCGGTGCGGCAGCGCCGAGCATGAACACAGGTCCGGGACAGCCGCCCCGGACAACGCTCGGACGGGACGTTCTGACAGAGAGGTGCTGTACCACGGTGCTGCGTCTCTCCGGCGAGACGGGAAGTGACGCACACCCATGAACGATGAGGGGAACGACGTTGCGGAAGCCGAACGCTCGCGGGCGACAAGCTTGATCACCCGGTTGATGCCCTCGCTCTTGGCGTTGCTGTACCCGGGGTCGACCAGGTGAGGAAAGCAGGGCAGGAACGAGGGCGACGGGGAGAGGGACCGGGAATCCGGCACCTGCGGCGGACAGCACAGCTACGCCGAATCCGACCGACTGCCCGCCCGGCCTGCTCACGAATTCCTGATGACCGCAAACTGCGGCACACAGATCGACGAGAGGAAGACGGAAAGACATGAAGAAAACTCTGGTGGCCGGTGTCATCGCGGCAGCGTGTGTGACAGGAACGACGGTTGGCCTGGGAGCGACGCCGGCCAGCGCCGATCCCAACGGCTGCCCCAAAAAGTATGTGTGCGTCTGGGACAACAGCAATTACGAAGGACGTTTCGTCTTCGTCCCCGGAACTGAACGTCCCAATGTCGGGGAATACATGAACGATCGGACGACCGCCCTCAGGAACCGCACCGGTTCCCACGTCTGCTTCTACCAGAACTCGAACGGCAAGGGCTCCCTCCTGGCGAGGGTGGGTCCAGGCGATTCGCGCCCCAACGTCGGATCGACAGCCAACGACAGGATCTCCTCGTGGAAGGCCTGCTAGCCAGGGCTTTCCGCCGGAGCATCACACCCCGCCGTTACCAGCGTCCCATGTCCGGGTGGACACAGGTCAACGGACGCTGATCCGGGGCTGCTCGGTCGCCGACGGGGCTCCCGCAGGACAGAATTTCGACCAGATCGGACTGTCTGCGAGGGAGCCCCGTTGGGCACTCAGCCTGCCATCGCCGCCTACCGATCAGCCACGACGGCGGCCCACCCGGTATCGGTTGGAAGCCCCAGAACGAGGCTGGAGCCACAGTTCGGCGACCTGGGTATGTCGGTGAGTTTCGGCATTATCAGGCGGCTTGCGGTGGAGCGTGGGTCTGCTCCGCGCTGGAAGTAGCCCGCTTGGGGCAGTTCTACTCGGCCTCCAGGCCGAGCGGAACTGCCCCAACGGATTACCGGAAGCGACGTACCACTGTGCATCCTGCCGGAAATCCCGTCCCACCGATTCCGTAACCTCAATAAATTCTAACGCTTATTCTTCCACCTCTTCCGCCTCGGTCGATTACGGATGACTTGGCCTCGGTCTCCTGGCGTCGTCCGGCGCGGGGTGCCGGCAGATGCCTGGACGATGGAGAGAACGTGCTCCTGGCGGGCCTTGGGGCCCGGCACGGACCGCTCCTGACGGCCGACCAGCAGGTATAGCGGCGGCGCCCCGTACTCCGCGTACCGCTTTCGCTTCACCACCCGGTCCGTCTCTGCGTTCGACTCCGAGGTGCCTCCACGACAAGCAGCGTGTCCGCGGGCAGCAGCGCACCCGTTTCCTTCGCGGCCGTGGCCGGCATGACGGCGATATCCGGCACGTATCAATTCGAGGAGCCGGGCAGGTCCAGGTTCCCGGGCCCGGTGACACAGTCCAGTTCCCGGTCGCGTGCGCGGATCTGGATGTGGACCGTCTCGGCTGGGGCTTCGTGGTACCCAGGCCGGCGACACCGTTTCGATAACTGCCCCGACGATGTGGGCGCGGTCATCGCGGATGTGTGGGATGGCTGATTTGAGGGCGTATGTGAGGACGCGTTCGGGGTCGAAGTCGTGGTTGTAGTCGGCGGACTCGACACTGGCTCTTCGCAGTTGAGGGTGAAGTCGGGGGTGTTGGCGGGTGGGCGTGGAGGTCTACCAGGATGGAAGTTCTTCCTACACTGCCCATCCGAAAGACCTCGACATGCTCCGCGCTATGTTCGCCGCGCCCTGTCTGACCACATTCTGCCGTCTCGATGAACTCGGTCTGGCAGCTGTCGGGCAACGCCTTGAGCCGGGTCAGGCGGTGATCGAGTGCCGAGTCGCCGAGCCGGATCCGTGGTGCCGGAAGTGCGGGTCGGAGGGCGTGGTGCGCGACACAGTCACGCGGCGGCTGGCGCATGAGCCGTTCGGGCAC
Organism: Streptomyces sp. MCA2; assembly: GCF_023544705.1. Taxonomy (NCBI): domain Bacteria; kingdom Bacillati; phylum Actinomycetota; class Actinomycetes; order Kitasatosporales; family Streptomycetaceae; genus Streptomyces; species Streptomyces sp. MCA2. The sequence continues at coordinate 31,758 of NZ_JAMJFM010000079.1, read as the reverse complement.
CGCCCCACGACGCTGCTGGTGCGGGTACGGGACACCGGGCCGCGGTTCGTCGCTCATGCCCTCCAGGCCGTTCGGCCCGCTAAACCACTCACCTGTGGCTGCTGAGCAGTCAGGGCGCCGATTCGGCATCACAGCCGTTGCAGCGGTGCCGGCCATATGCGGCACGGCGGACACCAGAAGGATCCCTACGCTGCTGGCCTCGTGCGCATCCCCGCCGCTCTCCTGGCTTCTTGGAGCCCTGGCGGTCGTTCTCGGGCCTGAGCTTTTGCGGGAGTGCGGGCGTGGCCTCGTTGTGCGCCGTCCACAACCCACGCGATGGATCTACGCGGTGGTGGGAACGGATCGCAGCGCCTGCGGCACCCCGTCATGTGTCGGGTCCGGCAGGGTCAGCCCTTCATGGCGGCCCAGAACTCGTCGAAGGACATCTGGCGGTCGCCGTTGGTGTCGAGTGAGTCGATCAGTTCCTGGGCCTGCGCTTCGGTGATCTGCGAGCCCTCCAGCTCCGCCACGACCTTGCGGTATTCGTCCGCGGTGACCTGGCCGTCCCCGTCGATGTTGTAGCGCTCGAAGACCTTCCGCGCCGCCGTCTCCATGATGTCTGCCATGTGCTCCGCCCTTCTGTGATCTTCGCTGACGGGCCCAGATTATCTGTCCGTCCCGAGCAACGCGGGTGCGCCCCAGCAGACTGCGGTGCCCGAGCGACTTGTGCTCGGCGACGTGGACCAGGAGGACCGACTCGGTGCCAAGGCATCCGCCCAGCCGCCGACTGGGACAGGCTGCGCACCGGCCTTCATGCTTTGGAGCTGACTGCCACGCAGTTGCAGTGCATCACAGCAGCGTTCACCACGCTCGCCCACGATGTACGGCAGGTGCGCGAGCACGGCGCACTACGTACGAAGAGCCCGAACGAGCTGAGTGCGCACCGCGCGCAGCGGCCGGCTCCTGAGGAGAGGCGCGCTGGATGAGGGTTGGCTCATGACGTGTGGACGCGACGGATCCCATTCTGCGTAGCTCCGCACGTCTGGGTTGTAGCGCTGCCAGAAGTCGCGGCCCCTGCCGTTCCCCTTGCCGTCATCCGGACCAGGGCCCGACTCGAAACGCTGGTATTTTTGGATCGACCAACACCCTGACGGCGACCCTCCGGCCAATTTACCTGCCTCCGATCCCTGAATGGCCTTTTCCCTGCTGTGCAGAAACGAAGCGGCACCATCTTGGGTTCGCTTTCGCGTGAGGCAGTCGATGTCAGGTTGGGGCAGAGGCGCGGCAGAGTCGTGGGGCCATGAAAAGGCGTCGGTAGCTACTCGACCACTCGGTGCGAAGTGGGTCCGTCTCACCCTGTGTATCCAGTCGACGCTCTACGTCCGAGGTGACGTCACTGACGAAGATGTGTGCCGTGCAACCGATGGGCCCGGGAGGAGCTTTCCCTCGGACTGCGCCGCTATTATTGGAATTGTAGCTACTCTCTGTTGCTACGGGAGGTGTGCCCGCTTCGAATAAATCAGAATTCCTGGCTATTGCTCTGCGGTCAGACTCCAAGTCATTTCCAACTTCCTCTTCGCTCTTTCCGCGGTAATTCGCAATTCTCCACTCGATTGCATTCTCAAGAGCGGAGCTGATCCAGATGGAATCTGACATTTTGTTGGCGGAGTTCACTTGGCGGCATTAGGGGTGCCCGGGACAGGCAATCCCGGGCACCGGCGTGCTTGGACGGACAGGAGGCGACGGTCGTCAGTAGCCGCCAAGGCCAATGATGACCACGTAACCACCAAGGCCGTAACCGTCGTAGTCACCGTAGTCACCGTAGTCGTAGTAGTCGCCGTAACCACGGCCATGGTCGTGGTAGTAGCCCCAGTCATGCCCGCCGTCGTGGCTGGAGTAGCTGACCGGCGCGTGTGTCGGGGTGGCGGACGCCGTCCCGGCGGTGGCAACCGCGGCGCCACCTGCCAGCAGGAGGCCTCCTGCGGTCAGAGCGATGGCTCGTGTCAAACGATTGGTGGACATAGGTCCACACCTTCTTCAGGCTAGAGATCTTGCCGCCCGCCACCCGGCGACGAGTCCCCGCAGGGGGCGGGAAGTTCGGGAGCTGCCCCTGGGTAAACCGACTCCTGGCGGTCACGCCATGGACAGAGTCCGATATGCCACATGTGTACCTCTTATATAGACTTTACACCCACACCGGGACGCCCCCAAGGATGCGGTATGGGAAAGTGGGTGTAACGGGCAAGGAAGTGTGCGAAGGGCAGCGTCGAGCTGCCTCCAGTCGCTGCTCGCCACCACTGAGCCCGGTTATCCGCCGGCACGGCGTTTCGCGCCTCCTCGTACCACTGGGTGCTCCGGTTGCCATCAGCCATGACGCCGAACTGCCCGACGCGGTGGTGAACAAGGCGTGGTTGCTCCATGCCGGGAGCGGCCGGGGTGCTTCATGCAGGGCCAACTGCCGGGCGACAATGGGTCACTTGGCTGGACGACGAGCAACCTGTGGCTTCGAATTCGCTCACTCAGTTCCTTCGCTGCTTTCCTCCGCCGATGACCTCGGGTCCGACGAGCAGTAGGGCGCACCATCTCCCCGCCCGCGTCGCCACCGGGTCCCCTACGCGCCGAATCCCGTGCGAACTCGCCCTATCGCGTGCCCCAGCGGTCCGTGTGACGTCGGTGCTCCTGCGAGCAAGGGGGCCCGTTCGGTGCTGGGCAGGCGCCTTCCCCACGCAGTCGTCCGTACCGTGCAGTTCGCCTGGGCGGGGAGCCCGGCGTCCGTGAATGCGTGACCCTGAAGCATGGTCGGAAGGAAGCCGGGCGGACAGCCGCCCACCTTGCAGCGGTGGGGCTTGTCGACTGTGCCCTGGCACAGCCGAGGGAGAGGGCAAGCACGCGCATCCAAGCGATGGCACGGAAAGGAATCTGAACAGTCATCTGGTCAATCTCGGCCGGACAGATGATGAGCCCTCCATGAGCAGGTAATGAGAACCAACGCTGCCCGCCTGCTGCCATGTGGTTGCGCTGATCAAAGCAATCAGCACAGCAGGCTGTAACCGGGAGTGCAGGAGGAGAGTCGGGTGGGGATCTGATCAGCTGTTTCCAGAGAGCCATGGCGGCGCGCAGAGGAGGTGCCTGCCGGGCATAAGTCCACCTCAGGCGCCCTCCCTGCTGCGTCCAGAAGAACCCCAGCTTCTTCGCCGAGTAGCTCACCAGCAGGTTCTTCGCCTGCTGGGTACCACGCTCGTAGTGGTGCTGTCCTGCTACAACGGTGCCTGCTGCTGTCACCGGGAGAGCGTTGGTCAGTGCATGGTCTGGATCTTGCTGTGAGCTATCCGAATGTCTGGAACTGGTGACCTGAGTCAGAGATTCCCTGCCGGTTCCGGCGAGAATGAATCCTATGGACCATCTGCTGCACCTCGGCCGGACGCTCGATGAGCTGGACCCGCCCGACTGGGCGCCTCCTGCTTCTGACTCGACCTCTTTGGTCCGCAGGGTGCATGACTTGCGGCGTGTTCCGTTGGGCGAACTCGGTCCTGCGGATCTGCGCACCCTCATCTCTCAGCAGGTGGCAGTGCCGTACGTCCTTCCGCTCGCAGTGCGCTTGCTGCTTGAGGAGCCGCTGCTCGACGCCTCCTTCTACGAGGGCGACCTGCTGCTTGCCACCGTCCATGCCCCCGCATCGGCCTGGTCCTTGCTGCCGGACCTCGGCGCGCGGCTGAGCAACGTGATCATGACATTGCCGGAGGCCGTAGTTGCCGGCCTGCCCCGCGGTGCCGCGGAGGAGCTCGCCCGCTTCGTCGCGCGGCCCGAATCGCTTCGCTGACCCGATGAAGGCGTGAGTGAAGCAACCCGCAAAGGGCTAACGATCCGGACCAGAGATTCGGTGGCAGTAGGCGGCGATTTTGTCGAGGATCTCGTCTGCTCTCTTGGCCCAGATGAAGGGCCTGGGGTGGTCGTTCCAGTCGGCGAGCCAGGTGCGGATGTCGCGTTCGAGAGCCTGGACGGAGCGGTGGATGCTGCGCTTGAGCTTCTTCTGTGTGAGTTCGGCGAACCACCGCTCGACCAGTTGGCCCTTGCGGACCGCGTCCGCACCCTCGCGCCGCAGCATCGTCACCAGCTTCCCGAACTGCCGCGGGCCCAGCCCGGTGAACGGGGCTATCCAGGACGGCTCCGAAGCCGTGATCACACCAGCCATAACAAGATCATCCCACTGTGACCGGTTTGCTCAGGCGCCTCAGAGTCGCCCTTCGCTGATCCATCCCGCGATCACGTCGTACCCTCCCCGCCATGACAATCGATGTCCTCGCCGAGGATCTCCAGCCCGGCGACCTCCTGGAGCTCTCGACCGAGTTGGGCACCCAGATCCTCCGGTTGACCCATGTGGAGCGGCGTACTCAAGGCATCAAGTTCATGGGTCGCAATCACCAGGGGGCGCTCTACTCCAGCGGCATGAAGTACGGCGAGCTGGCGCGGTGCCTCCGGCCGTAGACCGTCGCGCGGACTGCCAATGGCAGTTACGGGGCAGCCCTTAGTCGGGCTGCGGCGCGACGTGCGTGGGGGCTGTGAAGAGTTCGGGCATGACTCTCGGGATTCGGTCACGGGAGCGGAAAACTCGGAGGGCTCACTCGGCGCTTTCGGACAGGTCGGGCGCCGACCTATGCGATGGGAGACCGATCAATGATGTTCACTCTGGTACGGAGCAGAGTGCGGATGGCCGCGCTCGCGCTCTCGGCCGTCGCGGCCCTTGCCTTGGGCGCGACCGCCACGACCGGCGCAGCAGCGGTCCCCGCACCCGTGAAACAGGGGCCGACCTCGGTGGCGTACGTCGAGGTGAACAACAACAGTATGCTGAACGTCGGCAAGTACAGCCTCGCCAACGGCGGCGGCAACGTCTTCGACGTCGCCGTGATCTTCGCGGCGAACATCAACTACGACATGGGCACGAAGGCGGCGCATCTGTACTTCAACGAGAACGTGCAGCGCGTCCTCGACAACGCCGCCACGGAGATACGACCGTTGCAGCAGAAGGGCATCAAGGTCGTCCTCTCGGTGCTCGGCAACCACCAGGGCGCGGGCTTCGCCAACTTCCCGTCACAGCAAGCGGCTTCGGCGTTCGCGAAACAACTGTCGGACACCGTGGCCAAGTACGGCCTCGACGGCATCGATTTCGACGACGAGTACGCCGAGTACGGCAACAACGGCACCGGCCAGCCCAACGACAGCTCGTTCGTGTACCTGGTGACCGCGCTGCGCGCGAACATGCCGGGCAAGATCATCAGCCTCTACAACATCGGCCCGGCCGCGTCGCGTCTTTCCTACGGCGGCGTCGACGTCTCCTCCAAGTTCGACTACGCCTGGAACCCGTACTACGGGACCTGGCAGGTCCCCGGCATCGCACTGCCCAAGTCGAAGCTGTCGCCGGCGGCCGTCGAGATCGGCCGAACCTCGCAGAGCACGGTCGCCGACCTCGCCCGCCGCACCGTCAGCGAGGGGTACGGCGTCTATCTGACGTACAACCTCGACGGCGCCGACCGCAGCGCCGACGTCTCCGCGTTCACCAGGGAGCTGCACGGCAGTGACGCCGTCTACACGCCGTAAGACGCCCGCACGCCCCAGTGCGCGACGCTCCCTCGGGGCTTGATCCCGTAGGGCCGCGATCCGTGCAGGCCGCGCCTTCGACAACGATGTCGGGGGCGCGGTGCGGGTTGACCAGTCACTCTGAACTCGCCTACTACCGCTGCTACTTGCCCGAACCGGTGCCGCTGACGACACTAGTTCGGGTTGCGGGGTCGAGATGGCGGGTCGAGGAGACCCTTTCAGAGCGAGAAGGGGCTGGCCGGCCTCGATGAGCACCAGGTGCGCCGCTACCCCTCCTGGAGTCGCTGGGTCACCCTCGCCATGCTCGCCCACGCCTTTCTCGCCGTGGTCCGTGCCAACGAACACGCCCGCCGGCCAGCGCCGGCCGACCTGGTCCCGCTGTCCTGCAACGAGATCCAGCGCCTGTTCATCACCCTCATCGTCCAGCCTCTCCACAACATGACCCACCGACTCGGCTGGTCCGACCGGCGACGCCGCCATCAGGAGCGATCACGCACCAGCCATTACCGGCGACAAGCCGCCCAAGGGGCAGGAAGATTGCCATCTTGCTCGTCGGAGCTTCCGGAGACGAGGAAGGCCGCGTGCGAAATAGATGAGACGGCGAGGGCGTTGCGACAACTGTGCCCTGTCAGGAGCCTTCGTTCTGACGAGGGAGGCGATCGCGCGATGATCCCCGGGCGGGATCACGGCTTCACGGATCAAGGGGTCTCGCTGATGGTCAGTGTGAGTATGGAAACCGCGGAACAGGCAGAGCAGCGGCTACGCCGTGTGATCGCCCAGGCGGACCTCGTCGTGCACGACGGCGTCTGGTGTTTTGAAGAGTCTCCGGCCGACCAGCCGCCGGGGCTCACCCGCGAGACGCTTGCGGTCGTTCGGGACCAGGAGAGTTGGAGCCGCCTAGTCCCGCTCACCCAGGAGGGCGACGGCGTCGAACGCTTCGGAATCTTCTCCTTCCACTTCGCCGACCAGGTGGACAACAGCGGTTTCGTCGGCTGGCTGGCCACCCACCTCAAGGTTGAGCTGGGGACCGGCGTATTTGTTGTCTGCGGCAGCAACCGCGCCCGCGGCGGCATCTATGACTACTGGGGTTGTCCCATCGACTTGCTGGATCAGGCCATCGCGGTTGTCAGGACGCTACGAGTCAGCTGACCTGCATGGCAGCCGGCGATCCCTAACCGGTGAAGATCACGATCTACAGCTGGAGTACTAGGCCAGCCGGTGATTCGCGTGCGGAATCATCCCGCTGGCCGGACCATGCTGCGCCCCCGGGGAAGCACGGTCCAGCCAGCGGTTCATGGTCGTCTCCGTTCGACCGCCCAGGGATCCGCGGGCGGGCGCGCATGCCTTCGCAGGCCGTCATCGCGCTGCCCGACCACCGCGACACCAGCCCGGTGCCGGCGCGCAACGCCTCTCCGTGATCCGCGAAATGCTTGCCGAGGCCAGTGGGGTCACGGGAGACCCGCCGCGCGGGGGTAGGGAAGCGGGGACGGGGGGAGAAACTGGCTGATGCGAGGGCGAGTTGAGGTCCCCTCGGAACGGACTCGATCGAGGGCAGGACTTGGGACAGGAGGCACCGTTATGCGTATCCCCGGACCCGAGCACCAGGAGGACGGCGGGCTGAGCGCCGTTGCGGCTGCGGGCGGGCTGCACCGGTACCAGTTACGTTTTCGGCCCGCGCCTGGGCACGAAGTGACGCCGGTGGAACGGTTCGTGCTGTGGGCGCGGGACGGGATCCGGATGCTGGTGCGGCCACGGGACCTCTAGTGGCCTGAGTCGGAGATTTGGTGGCAGTAGGCGGCGACTCTGTCGAGGGTTTCGTCGGCGGATTTTGTCAGGCGAACGGTCGGTGGTGTTCGTTCCAGTCGGCGAGCCAGGAACGGATGTCGCGTTCGAGGGCCCGGAAGTGAGACGCCACGGCGAACGTTTCCCGCCAGACGCCAGTTCTGAAGGGACTCGGCCCGTACCCATGGCGGGGCCCCGCAGCCACCCATGCCCGCAGTGTCGGTCTACGGCCCGCCCCGTCGGGCCTGTCCCGCTGCATTGGTCTGAGCCCGGCCGCGCTGAATAACGCCATCGTCCGCCGCAACCCGGCGGCCGAGACCGCGTCGGATCCATCTGGCAGGACCAACACCCGCCTTCACCGTCTTCGGCTCCTGGGCACTCACCGCCCTGCTGGCCCCGTGAGTTCGCTTGGAGGCCAGCAGCCAGCCGAGATTGAATTCCAGCAGGACGGGATGCGTTGGCTACATCCGCTCGAACTCCGCGTCGGTGCTCTCGCAGCTGACAGCGAGCTGGCGCAGTGTGTCGCGCTGAGCGCGGTCCACGGTTAAGGACCAGCGGAGCTTTGTGCTCATCCGGTCGGCGAGGTAGGTGCACTGGGCGTCGATGGCCGGAGGCATCCGCTGGGCGGGGTCCTGGTCGGCTTTGGAGCGGTTGCTCTTGGCGGTGACTGCGACCAGGGAGCGTTCGGTGCCGAGGTCGTTGGCGTAGGCCTGGCGCCGGGCTGTGGTCCACTGGGAGGCGCCGGAGTCCCAGGCTCCGGCGAGCGGCACCAGGTGGTCGATGTCGAGGCCGGACGGCCCGTCGACGGTGGTGTCGTCGTAGTAGCTGCGCCAGGTTCCACCGGTGATTTTGCATCCGGGCCCGACTGTGGGCTGGGTGACGGCTTCGGCGAGGAGGACTTCCGCCCTCGTGTTGCAGCCGTCCTTGTCCTCGTCGATCCAGTGCTTGAACTTGGTGCGCGCGTAGCCGTCACGGGATTCGGCGGCCTGGGGGAGGGCTTCGATACCGTCGTGGAGGCTGAGTGTCCCAGCAGCTTGCGCAGGGCTAGTCGTGACCAGCGGCAGGAGGGCGAGGGCAATCGTCTTGATCATGATCTGTTGATAGCGCCACGGCGTGAGCCGCCGCTCGGTATTGCGGTGGCTGCCACTGGGGGAGTGGCAAGTCATACCGCAGCACCCACATCCCTACGCCACAGCGGTCCGCCCCCACATAACCTCATGGCGATTGAGGGGTGGGTAGGGAAGCGCCGGTCGTCGAATCTGTCAGGTACAGCGCTCCGTGCGTGCGCTGCGGGGCGCTGCTGGAGCGCTGAGGCTCCCACGGCCAGACCGATGGGCTCGTTGCGGTGGGACGTGGAGTCGGTGTGCTCGGGCTGCGGGTAAACGACGGCCGACTGCGGCCAGGAGCTCCCCGCCGGCTGCGGGACCGGTGGCTTGCTGACCACGGGCCGGACACGTTGCGCGTGTCGGATCCGTCGGTGGGGCGTGTCATCGTCATGCGGGTGCTGCGCGCTACCCTCGGTGTTGGCCTGCCGGAGGCCAAGGCTGTCGTGGGCCAGGTGCTGGCAGGGGGCCTACTCGGGCACGCTGCCCGAGATGGGGTACCTCGCCCGCAAGCTGCGTGGGGCCGGAGTCGATGCGGTAGCTGCCCGCCCCTGAGGGAGCGTTGGCGAGGGGGTGTTCAGCAGGTGCCGGGGTCAAAGCCCCGGTCGGCGCGGGCGGACCGCCGTGAGTTCGGCGAGCATAGGCGGCAGGCGGGGGAGGCCGATGTGGAGGTGGCGATGAGAGTCGTGTTCGTGCACGGGGCGTGCGTGCGTGACGGGTCGTGGTGGTGGCACCGCACTGCCGAGCTGTTGCGGGAGCTGGGGGTGCCGAGTGTGTCCCCGGCGCTGCCGAGCTGTGGTGAGTCGGGCCTGCCCGGCGGTGTCGGTGGTCCGGGGCTGCCCGAGGATGTTGCCGCGGTGCGGCAGGTGCTGCGGGCCGGCGACGAGCCGACCGTCGTGGTCGCCCATAGCTACGGCGGCGTCGTTACCGCGGAGGCTGCGGCGGGCGTCGGGTCGGTGCGCCACCTGCTGTTGGTCTCCAGCTATCTGCCCGAGGTCGGGCAGAGTCTGTCGGATTTCGGGGACGGCAGTCCCGCCCCGTTCCTCGACGTCGACCCTGACGCCGGCACGTTCGGGGTCCGACCCGAGCTGCTCGTGGACACGTTCCTACAGGACTGTGACCCCGAGGTTCAGGCGCAGGCGGCGGACCACCTCGCCCGGCAGAGCGTGCAGGTGACCGGGCAGCCGGTCGGGGCGGCCGCCTGGCAGCAAGTGCCTTCGACGTACCTCGTCTGCGCTCAGGACCGCGGCACCCCACCGCGCCTACAGCGCGAGTTCGCCCGTCGGGCCGGCAGTGTCGTCGAACTCGACGCAGGCCACCACCCGTTCCTGTCCCGGCCTGCCGCGGTCCGGGACCTGCTGCTGAGCCTGTGACAGCACCGAGAGGGTTCGGTCCCCGGGCGGCCGGTCAGGGCTGGTGTGAGTCGGGCCGGCCGGAGGCGATCTCTTACTTGCCGCTGGTGGTACCGCTGGTACCGCTGGTGACGCGGGGGTGCATGACCTGCGGAGGCGGCGACCACCGCGTAAGGCAGCCCGGCGGGACCAGGACGTAGACCTTGAACAAGAGTTTTCCGCCGGTGGTGGTGGCCGATCCGGGGGGAGGGGCCGAGTAACGGCTGACGAGCTTTGCCCTGCATCGCACGTCCGGGGCCGAGCTCGACGATGTCATCGCAGCTTTCTCTGTTTGAGTCGCAGCATTCGCTGTTTGAACCTGGCCGGGGGTGCGCCAGGGGGCGGAGGGGCCGCTGGAGAGCCATAGCCCGCCGAGTGTCGTAGCGGCTTCCTTGGCGGTGGCTTCATCGGCGGCGGTGATGTCGATGACGACCAGGCCGGGCTTGCTCAGGTGCTCTTCGGAGATCTTTATGTCCCTTCATGCGCCCTTTCCCGGCGGGGGATTTGGTTGCGGCGGCGGAAGTCACCCGATCGTGGTCCGGGGCTGTTGTGACCGCTGGAGCCTGTGGAGGTACGGGGGCCGGTTCCGGTTCTCGGTTGACGCGCCCTGGTGCGGTGGGTAGACGCATGGAGCTGATGCGACTTCACCTGCCCTGCTGGTTCTATGTTCTCCTCTTGCCGTCTGGCTGCTCTGGCGTGCTTGCTGTTGGTTCTGACGGTGGCCGCGTGCACTCCCGGAAGCGGGCACCAAGATGCGAAGCACGCCGTCGGTGGGCCCGAGTGCCTCGGCTTCCGATGGCAAGAACGGCACCTGCGTCTGACGGTCGCCATAGGACGGCTGAAGGTAGCTCGCGAGTCCCGGTCCGGCTACGAGCGGGACAAGTTCCGGCTGTGGGTGGATGCGGACCACGACGGCTGTGACACCCGTAAGGAAGTACTCCTGTCCGAGGCTGTCAAGAAGCCAAGGTAGGGCACGGGCTGCAAGCTGACTGGGGGCAGCTGGCGTTCGTACTACGACGACAAGACCACTCACCTGGGTGACCAGCTTTTCCGTGAGCCCGGCTTCGGCCGGGTGCATGTCGTGGATTTCATCGACTACGGCCCTTTCGTGGGTAACGTCGCCGACATCGCAATCGTCTGCGGATGCGTTGCGCTGGTGCTGCTCTGCCTGCGTGGAGTGCCGCTGGCCAAGGCGCCAGGAGTGGAGCCGCTCCCCGACGTGTCCACGGAGAGGCCTGCCTCGACTTCGCCTGGCGACTGATCCTCTGCACCGTCGCGAATGCCGAAGTGCGGATTGAAGGCGATCCACCAGTCGGTCTCCACCCTGGCCCGGTTCAGCCCCAGCGCCTGGGCGACGGCCGACTGCAACGGTGTTTGTGCTGATGGTTGGCCGGTTTCAAGGGCTGTGCCCGCGTCGTACGCAGTGAAAGACGCGGGCCTGGTGTTGTCGTCTTCGTCGCCGGCGTGACCAGTGCAGGACGTAGCGATTGATCCTGGTAACGGTCGGTGAGACAGGTGATCAGGTGCCGGATCTCGGAGAAGCTGAGGTGGATGAGCTCAGGAGGATCTGTTTCTGCTTTCCCTATATCGAGTGCGCGAGCATGCAGGACGGTCAGGCAGGCGTGGACAGCCGTGCCGAGGTCAGGTGGCGATGCCTGCGGGATACGCCGGACCTGGTGGGTGAAGCGCAGAGAGGGCTGTACCCGTGGGAGCTCGTACAGCCCTCCCCATGTGTGCGGGCTGTCAGCCGGCGTCGTCCGACCTCAGCGGTCCTCGCAGGCAAGCGTCAGGCACAGCATCAGCACCTCGTAGGGGGTGCTGTCGCTCTGTGCGGTGGGCGCCTCCTCGGATTCCGCGACGAACCGCCACTGCGATGGCCGGGCGTGCTTGGTCTCTCCCTTCTTCTCCACCTCGACGTGGAGTGTGCGGGCCTGCGGGTCGTTCGTCTCGACGGCCACTTCGTCGCTGTCGACCGAGAAGTGGTCGTGTAACAGGACCAGGCCGAACCGGTCCAGGTTGCCGTGCTTCTCCAGCACGGCCTTGATGTCCCTGGTGAACTCCGCGTCCTGTGGGCCGAGCGGTTCTGCGTCTTCGAAGCGAGGAAGGTTGTGCGATGCGCGGCTGGTCTGCGTAGGCATGAGGATCTCCCTTCGACCGCGCTCTGCGGTCTCAAGGCACCATAAGCACATGGTGAGTTGCGGCAGAAGTGCCCGACGGTGGCAGGAATTCAACGCGAGCCGCACGGCGCTGCTGGGCCTCAACGCCCACGCCGGGGCGACGAAGAGGCGGTCACTGCCGATCTGGCCCGGTGAATGACTGCGACAGCTTCGCCGAGGCGTATCAGGGCGCACGATTGACCAGCTGGGGCGTGCAGCGGCTGCCCCGGCGCGGGCGAGAGGGGGCATGGCTTTGAAGGAGCCCGCATGCGGTCCGGTGCGCGTGGCGCTACTTGCCGCGGAGTTCATCGATCCGACGCTGCTCCCACCAGTCCAGGATCATGTCGAGGCGCCTGACGGCGGTTCGATGCGGCTGAGTGCTCGGTCCAGGTTGATGAACGGAATCATCAGACCGGTGAGCGACGACGTCTTGGACTTCAATCCCTCCGCCTGGTTCCCCAGGACGACAGGTGCTTGGATACGTCAGTGAGGCTGGTCAGCATGCGGGCCATGTCATCATCTGGGAGCGAGCCGTCCACTTCCTCGGAGCTGTTGACGCCCAACAAGTGTTGCGCGGTGGCTGCGGCCGCGATGACGGCCTGCACACGCTTCACTGCGTGATCGTGGAACCGGCGTGCCATCGCTTTGATATCGACGTCGACGCCTTCGACGAGTCGGCCCCGGAGCTGTTGTGGCGTCACTACTGGAGCTGGGTCCGATGACGCCATCGTCCACGCGATCGGTTTGTGCCGGCCGACAAGTTCGTCGGCCAGAACCCTGTAGGCCAGTGCAAGATCTGAGATCAGATCCGGCTCCAGCGTGTCTCGGTGGTATGCCGCGTTGCGGTACTGGTGCAGCCGGTCGAGCACTTCGCGTTCCTGGGCTGTCAGCGCAGCTCTCTGCTTCAGGAACTTGGTCTCTTCGTGCAGGTGGTCGTCGAGAGCTCCAGCGCTGCCACGTCTGTGACTGACCGCTTGAGTTGGCCCTTCGCGGCTGAGTTGGCCCGCCTGAGCGTCGTGGTTGACTCCAGGCAGGCGTGACGGCCGACACCCCGCGGGCCAACCCGGAGGCTCGGCCACACCAACCTCCTTGACCTCAACTGAACTTTAGGTAGGAGCCTGGGAGGCATGAAAAACGACACCGCCGCTCCTCATGGCTCTTTTCCTTCGCACACCGGGTCGTCCGATCCGCAGCAAGCCGACGTCGGCCCACTGTCCGACGCCACGCTCGATGAGCTTGCTGAGAAGATCGCCGCCGCGACAACGATCGTCGGCATCGGGGAGTCCACGCGATTCTCCCGGGAAACCTTCGGGGTACGGGACCAACTCTTCCGCAGGCTGGTCCAGCGACACGGGTTCCGGGCGCTGGCCATACAGGACAGCGTCAGCGTTGCCGCTGGTCTCGACAGGTACGTGCAGGCAGGCGAGGGTGGTGCCGCATCCGCCCTCGACGGCGCCTGGCGCCCCTGGCGCACCGTCGAGATGGCCGCGGCATTGGAGTGGATCCGGGCGTTCAACCGGGAGCACCCGAACGACCCCGTCCGGATCTTCGGTGTGAACCCCGTCCAGGCGCAGCCCGAGGACTACGACGCCGTCCTGGATCACGTACGTGGGTCGGCCCCGGAACGGCTGGCGGAGGTGGCGTCTCACCTGGCGCCGATCCGGACAGCTCACCACACCGCGGAGCATGTGCAGCGTGCCCGGGGAATGCATCCGGGGCGCCCGTTCGCCGACCATGCCCGCGACGCGCTCGCGCTGATCCGGTCGTTGTTCGACGCCGACCACGCCGACAGCATCCTGGAGCGGATGCGTATGATCGTCGACTTCCACGAACGCAGCGTCGCCGGGCGAGGCTTGTCCACGGACGATGTCGCCGTATGGGCTGGTGCCATCGGCGACTACCAGCGTCGGACCGGTCTGCGGGTAGTCTATTGGGATGGGATCGGTCACACTTCGGCGACCGCGGTGACCAGCCCGCTGGCTCCCGAGCGTGGTCCGCAGCCCAGCGAAGGCAGTCTGCTGCGCAAGTGGTACGGCGCGCAGTACGTCTCCGTGGCGATCGGATTCCATCACGGAGACCTCGGTGTCGCCGTGGTCCCGGAGCCGGCCGGAGATCTGATCGACGCGAGGCTCGGCGAGACGGATCTGGCCGCCCACTGGCTGGATCTGCGCCGCGACGAGGTGCGTCGCCGATGGGACGGGCCGGCGAAGGCCCGCGTTATCAGCGGCGTCTACGACCCGTCCCGCGACGCCGACGAGTACCTCGCCGTTGATTCCCTTGCCGATGCATTCGACGTGCTCATCCACATCCGCCGGGTGACCCCAGTGCGATGGTTGCCGTGAGAGTGCGATGGTTGCCGTGAGCAGCACCCCACTATCGACCCGACGCCGAGGTCGGCAGAAGGCATGGAGCGTGCACGTCCAGGCTCCATGCTCCGCCTGTTGGTATGCCTGGCCACGATCATCAGTGCCTGCCGCCCCGGGTAGGCAGACACCTGCCCCGTGAGATCAAGGCCGGAGTCCCGCCACCACGGCTGGGCCTTCGTGGCCATCCCCGACGCTCAGGCGGGTCAACTCATCCGCGAAGGGGCCAGCTCAAGCGCTCAGTCATCACGTCACGGTTCCCACAATCTTGGCAAGGTTCCAACTAACGAGTCACGGCTCAAGAGATCAGTAAGCGCCCTCCTCGGCCAGTGACAGACGCCTCGCCCAACTGACAGCTATCCCGCCCAGTCACACCTTCAGCCGCTCCACATCGTCGAGCAGAGGAGAGGTTTCGCTCGCGCGTGCGGTATTACGCGCATCGCAGGTGACCTCTGACAGGCGATTTTGACCGTTTGTGTCCGGTGACAACGAACCTTGATCACTGCCACCGAAGGTTGCGCATCAGCACGTTCGTGCCAGCAAAAGGTTGAGCGGCCCCCTCCATCTGATTTTGCCGACCACCCTTCTGGATGGTCGGGTCGACTGGAGCGTGGTGAGCCTGGACTCCATGGCGTGCCGTGTGCCCCAGCATCCCGGCGGACCCGAATTCCGCGACGACGCCGTTGGTAGCTCTGTCGGCCTGCCGTGCCCTGCCCGCCGGATACCAGTGGCACCGCGTGGTCCGCCTATGCGGTACCAGTGATCTCAACCTTGATAGGGACGGAGTTGTCGGCTGGGTCTGTGTCCCCGTTGAACGGCTCGGGCACCGAGATCCGCCCCTCGCCACCATCGACCCGATGGTCGATCCGCACCCGCAGGACGTTCCAGTTGACGTTGGTGCAGTAGATGTTCCCGTCCTTGTCATCCCGCGAGCAGTAGTCCACTTCGGATGGCTTCGATTCCCGCACCTCCTGTGTGAGCTTGGCCAGTGAGGTGCCCGGTGGGAGTTCGATACGCATCCGTGTCGGGCCCGGTCCCGGTGTGCCCTGGGGCTGCGGGACGTCCACCTCGACCTCATCACCGATCCTGCCGCGGATCGTGAGACCGTTGACGGACCAGTCCGCCGGCCCCTCCAACGCCTTCCAGCGGAAGCGCAGTTCACCGCCGCGCTTGCCGGCGCTGAGGGTCGTTGGCTTCAGGCCGAGCGCCTCACCCGTGCCCCGGTGGTAGTGCGCCTTGTAGTCCGGGGTGTGCGGTGGAGGGCTGTCCAATGGCCACACGGCGTATGTGTATGCCGCTTCGAGCTCGTGGTAGTGGGTGTTGATGCGCTCCGCGATCGGCTCGGTCGTCGCGAAGGCGGATCCCACGGGTACGGCGCCCGGGAACTCGCAGAACGCCGTGCGGTAGTCGTCCGAGTAGTAACAGTTGCGGTGTGATGGAGCGGTGTCATCAATCTGCGCGTTGGTGATCGACACCCGCAGGACGACGCCGCGGGAGGCCGATTCGGGCCCGGTGTTCTTGAACGCGGGCGTCAGGAGCGGCACTGGTGCATCGTAATCACCCACGACCACCTGCGGTTCATGGGAGCGGAGCGCGAACGACGCTTTCGGCCCGGATCCGGGCCCCGCGGCACCGGGTCCGAGCAGCACGACCCCCGCGGCCGCCGCCGCGACCACGGCGATCGCCACTCCCCACCTGCCCTTGCGTAATCCCACTGCCGTCCGTCCCTTCGCCTGGCCAGTCATGCCAGACTCGACGTTGGCACACCAAAGACGTGCAAACCATGCAGGTCAGGCAAATTGATGCCCGGTCCGATGCCGGTCTGTTCGGGAAATGAGATCAAGCGTGGTGGGTCGACCGTCGTCGGACCCGCCCGATAACCACCACAGAAGTGAACTGGGCCACGCAGCCTCCGCTGACACTGCTCGGCCTTCGTCGTCACCGTTATGACCCGGGTTGGTGGCCTCGGTATCAGCCAACGGAAGACTCGGCGTCGAGCCGTGCCCGCTCCTCCGCGTCCGCGTCGAAACCGACGGGTTCCCAGCGCTTCACGAGCAGCGCGATCAGACCGAGGACGGGCGCAATGAGGATGACCCAGTACAGATCCGTGCCGAGGCCGCTGCTGAGGACGGGGAAGAAGAAGAGGGTCAACGTCGAGCCGAGTCGCAGCACTGCCTGGTTGAAGCCAATGCTGACGCCGCGCATCGACGTCGGGAAGCCGAGTGACGCGTAGCTCATGATGTGTGCGCCCGGGCCGAAGCCCTGGGCGAACATGAAGGCGCCGAGCATCAGGATCCCCGCCGTCACGACGGCCGTCCCCGAGGGTTCGCCGATGAGGCCGAGCACCGCGATGGCGACGAACTGGATCGCGAATCCCAGCGTCATCATCGGCCAGGCGCCCCGGGTCGCCGCCCAGCGGATGCCGAGCAGTCCGCCGGTCAGGGCGAAGACGAGATTCAGGGTGAAGGAGGACGCGATCGTGGTCAGCGGGCCTTGGGCCATCAGCGTGGCGATGATGATCGGAAGCCCGAATGCGACCGCGTTGTAGCCGAAGGTCTCGGCCACGCCGACCGTCACCGACTGGAGGGTGCGCGCACGGTACGGCGGGCTGAAGAGCCGTGCGTACGAGGCCAGGCCGGGCCGGGGCGGGCGGGGCGCCTTCGCGGGCACGCCGTCGGCGACGCGCGCGTCCACGCCGTACGACTCCCGCAGGATCCTCGCCGCGCTCTCCAGATCACCCTGGTCGGCGGCCCAGGTCGGGGACTCGTTCATGTAGCGCCGGCGCAGCAGCAGCACGATCACTGCGGGCACCGCGCCGAATCCGACGGTGAACCGCCACAGCCAGCCCAACTGGGCGTCCGGCAGGAGGAAGTACAACAGCATGATCACCAGGTAGCAGCCGCTGGTCGCGGCGTACCAGGCGGGCGACCAAGCTGCGGTCCGCGAGCCCTTGCTGCCCTTGCCCCTCAGACGGGAGAACTCGGCGAGGAACGCGATGGCGACCGGAATGTCCATGCCGACGCCGATGCCCATCACGAAGCGGGCGAGGATCAGCGTCCACGCATCTTGCGCCACCGCGCACACCAGCGCGGTGACGACGAAGAAGAGCATGTTGGCCATGAAGACCCGGTAACGGCCGACGCGGTCCACCAGCCAGCCGCCGAGGAGGGCGCCCACCAGCGAACCGACGCTGATCGAGGCGGTGACCAGGCCGGCCGCGGTGGAGCTGAGGCCGAACTGTTTCGTGATGTCGGGCAATCCGTACGCGAGGGAGCTCAGGTCGTACGCGTCGAGGAAGATGCCGCCGAGCGCGATGATCACGATCATCTTGGCGTGTCGGCCGCGTGCCGTGCCCGAGTTGACCAGATCGGAGACATCGGCCGCCGTGCGGATCAGCACCGTGCCGGATTCGGTCTCCTGCGGCGGGCTGGCCGGCAGGGGGGAGGTGGAGCTCACGGGGGCTTTCCGGTGTTGGTGCAGGTGGTGCAGGGGCGTACCGCGGAATCGTAGGCAGCATCCGGGTCCCGTCGGCGTGGGTGTCCGCATAACGGTCACCTGTGGGCAGGCTGTGGCGCTCGGGGCTCTGCCTGAGGCGGCGGGATGCCTGCGTCGGCCGGCCGCGGCAGACGGTGCGGATTGATTGCGGCTCGGGAACCGCAGCGAGTGATCCAGCGCTCAGTTCTCGGTCGGCGGTTCCTCCTCGAGTACGTACAGCTCCGGCAGGTTGACGACGATCGCCTCCTGGGTGCTGCGGGCGATGACCACGACCGCCTCCTCGTCCGGGCTCGGATTCTCCTCGCGGTGCGGGACGTAGGGCGGGACGAAGATGTAGTCGCCGGGGGCGGTGCGCAGGCGGATCTCCTCGGGGGTGCCGCTGGAGTTGTCCAGGAAGACGAACTCAGGGTGGCCCTTCACGACGTGGATGGCCGTCTCCGAAGCGCCGTGGTGGTGATTCGACGACGCGGTGTCCGGAGCGACATGGGTCTGACCCATCCAGATGTGCTCCGACCCGACGGAGCTTCCGCTGATCGCCGCGAGCCGCCGCATGCCGCCGGTCTGCGCGGTGTCGTCGTCCAGGGCGTCGCCGCGAATGTGGTGCAGCCGGGCGCGGAGCGGAAGGGAAGCGTCGCGGTCGGGAAGGTCGGGGTGGAACGCGTCATTCTCCGAGGGCGCGTCGGGGTGCGGGTGTGAGGTCATGGGAGTCCTGCTCGTCGTGGGCGGCCCCGTCTTGTCAGTCAGTATTCCGCACCGGCTCCGGGCAGTACTGGGCCCATAGCTGGTGTGGTGATGCTTGCTCAGGACTCTGTCGGGGGGATGAGGTTGTCGAGTGCCTTGGCGCAGTCCTGGGTGGCCTGGGCCGAGCGCGCGGCAGCATGCGGTTCTCGTTGGCGCGGACGGCGTCGTCGATGCTGGATTCGGTGAGGAGGGCGTTGGCCAGGTCGGTGCCGTCGAGCATGGCCAGGAAGTGGGCGACTTGGCCATGCCGTCGATCGTCGCCACGCAGGGCGACCTCGTGCCTCAGCCCCACCGGCGGCGTCTCAGGCCGCGGGATAGGGAAGCAGCTCCTTGGCCGTCCTTTCCCAGGAGGTCTTGAGATCCGCGAGCAGCTCCGGTCGGTCGGGGGCGAGGTCGGCCTGTTCTCGTGCGTCCTGTGCGAGGTTGAACAGGTGGTCCTTGCCGTCGGCGTCCTGGTAGTACTTCCACTTGCCGCGCCGCAGCGCCCGGTTGTCCCGCACCCGCCAGAAGAGGTCACGCTCACGCGGCGCTCCTCCGCGCAGCAGGTAGCCGGCCAGGCTGGTGCCGTCCAGCGGATGCGTCGGATCCGGTCGGGCGCCGCCCACCTCTAGCAGGGTGGCGGTCCAGTCGGGGGAGAAGTTCGGCTCGTGACTGACCTGGTGCGCGCCGATCCGGGCCGGCCAGCGCAGGATCGTCGGCACTCGGATACCGCCCTCCAGCAGGGAGAACTTCTCCCCGCTGAGCGGCCAGTTGTAGGAGAAGCGTTCGCCTCCGTTGTCGCTGGCGAACAGCACCAGGGTGTCCTCCTCCTGGCCCGAGCGGCGCAGGGCCGCGAGGACCTCGCCGACGGCGGCGTCCAGGCTCTCCACCATTTCCGTGTACTTCGCGACGGAACCCCCGTCGTAGTGGTTCAGCGCATTGACGACATCGGCATGGCTCTTGGCAGACCGTATCTTCGCCGCGATGGCGGCTCCGGTGGCGGCGTCGCCCTCGGCGAGCCATGGCCAGTGGGGAGTGGTGAAGTTGAGGTTGAGCAGCCAGGGCCGGTCGTGGTCGCGGCTGACGTACTCGACGGCCCGTTCGGTGAGGACCGTCGTGTAGTAACGCAGGTCCTTGTAGTCGGCATCGCCTTCGAACAGGTCGTACTCGCCGAGCTGTCCGAGCTTGGAGAAGTACTCCAGGACGCCGCCGAAGTTGCCGAAGAACTCGTCCCAGCCGGACTTCGTCGGGCTGTAGTCGGGCAGCCAGCCGCAGTGCCACTTCCCGATCAGCGCGGTGGCGTAACCGGCCGTCTTGAGCAGCGAGGCGAGGGTCGGATGATTCGGATCCAGCCCCTGGGAGCGGTCGCTGACCGGCTCGGCCAGCCCGCCCCTCGTCCGGCCGGGGTAACGGCCGGTATAGAGGCTGAACCGGGTGGGGGAGCAGGTCGCCGAGCCGGAGTACGCGTCGGTGAAGCGCACACCCTGCCGGGCGAGGCGGTCGAGGTGCGGGGTCTTGATGTGCGGCGCGCCGTAGGACGACAGGTCGGCCCAGCCGAGGTCGTCAGCGAGGATGACCAGCAGGTTGGGACGCCGGCCCCGAGCCCCGTCCGAGCGGGAACGGAAGGGCCGTTCCTCCGTTTCCCCGCCGGCCTTGTCGTTCGCGGTGGCCGGTCCGGCGGTCACACCTGCCGCGGTCAGCGCGCTGCCACCTATGAGGCCGTGGAAGAGGCGGCGGGACATCCTGGGATCGTTCATGCTGATCAACGCTGGGGGCCATCGGCGCGGCGGACAACACTTCGCGAGCTGCCCTCATCCGATGTTCATGCTCGTTGCATACCGAACATACCGCTGCAACACACCCGGGTGGGGCGACCGTGCCGAGCGTCATCGTCGCCGCCCCGGACGACGCGACCGCCCGCGACCGCGCCCTGGAACGAGGGCGATGTCGCGGGCGGACGAGCCCCGGTGGGGGAGGGCTACCGGGCCGCGGACGCCGGGGCGCGTTCGGAAGAAGGCTCGGCGGTGTGGTTCTGAGGGGATGCGGATCCGGTCGCGAAGTACATGTCGGACGGCCGGATACGTGAGGTCGCCCAGACGCTGACGGCCGCCGTGGTCGCGAGGTATCCGCAGGCGAGCCAGGGAGTGCCGTGGCCCAGGGCGAGGAAGGTCGTCATGAGCAGGGGCGTGATGCCGGAGGCGAAGACACCGGACAGCTGGTAGACGATGGACATGCCCGTGTAGCGCACCTCCGGCGGGAACAGGGCGGCAAAGAGTGTGCCCTGGGCGCCGTAGAAGTAGGCGTGGATCACTCCCAGCGTCACCGCGAGCGTCACGGCGAATCCCCAGATCCCGGTGCACCGGAACAGCAGGAAGGCGGGAAACACGGCGAGCCCGAACAGGGCGATGCCGGTCGTGTACGTCCGGCCCGCGCCCTGCCGGTCCACCAGGGAACCGGACAGCGGGATCAGCACGGCCATCAGCAGCGCGGCGAAGGTGACGGCGAGCAGGACCGAGGTGCGCGGCAGCTTCAGCGTCGAGGTGGCGTAGGTGATCGCGAAAACGCCCCAGGTGTTGAACGCGGCGCCCTCGCCCCACCTGGCCGCCATCCCCAGCAGGGTGTGGCGCCTGGTGCCGGGATCCCGCAGCAACTGGGCCAGTGGGATCCGGGACGCCGCCCGCCGCCGCTCGATCTGCTGGAAGGCCGGAGTCTCGTCGACCTTCAGCCGTACGGCGATACCGAGGACGACCAGCGCCAGACTCACCAGGAACGCCACCCGCCAGCCGTAGCTCAGGAACGCCCCGTCGCTGAGCACATTGCTGAGCAGTGCGAAGGCACCGGTCCCCAGTGCCAGCCCCAGCGCCAGCCCGATCTGCGGGTAACTGCCGTAGCGGCCCTTGCGGCCGGCCGGGCCGTGCTCCACGGACAGCAGTACGGCGCCCGCCCACTCCCCGCCGAGCGCCACACCCTGGGCGACGCGGAGGACGAGCAGGAGAACCGGGGCCCAGACGCCGGCCGTCTCATAGGTCGGCAGCAGACCGATGAGCGTGGTGGAGCCACCCATCACGCCCATGGTGACGGCGAGAGTCCGTTTCCTGCCGATCCGGTCGCCGATGTGACCGAAGAGCAGGCCACCGATGGGGCGGGCCAGGAAGCCGACCGCGAAGGTGGCGAAGGAGAGGATGGTTCCGATGGTGTCGTTGCCGGTGGGGAAGAACAGTTTGCCGAAGACGAGGCCGGCGGCGGTGGAGTAGAGGAAGAAGTCGTACCACTCCACCGTGGTGCCCAGAAGGCTGGACAGCACCACCGTCCGAAGACGCCGGCGGTCGGTGCGCTCGTCGGCGGGTGGGGAGGTGAGCGGTGCATCGGGCATGGTCGGACTACCGTTTCGTTGCATGCGTGGGCGCGCCGCTGGTGCGGTGACGACGGGGACGGTTCGCGGCGCGGCGAGGTGCGAAGAGGGCTGAGGTGGGACGCGGCGCGTGGCTGCGCGCGCATCGCGTCATCCGGCAGGCGCGGTCGGGTGAGAAGGCCGAGAGCCCCGCGGCGGGTGTGTGAGCGTCACGTGCAGTGGACGCGAGGACGTCCGAGTGAGCTGGTTCATCGCCGGGAGGATGGCCATCGGACCGTCAGGCGGGGCGCACCTGCCGGGAATTCCGGATCAGAGACGACAACAGGCGCTGGAATGGTGGCACAGATCGACGTGGAGCCGTCCCACGAGGTGGAGACGGACCACGATCTGGCCGGCGGCGTCTGACATGGCCGACAGTATGGTCGGCTCCTATCCGCCGCTCAAGGCGCGACCGGAGCGGTCTCATGGGCTGGGACAACGGCCCCGCGATGCAGGGGTGTCGGCGCCGCAGGGAGAATGCGGCGACGCACTGTTACGCGCGTATGGCGGCCGCACGAAGTCGTCCTTGCGGAATCCCGGGAATGCGCACACAACTCGTGGCGGCAGACTTTCGAAAAAGCCCGCTGCGACATTTCGTCTGTGAGTTTGGCTGTGCTGTGCGATGCACAGGGGGCTGCGTGCGGCTGCGATTGTGAACGAAATGCTGCGCGCGTGTGGCGGGAGAATCAGCATGTGAGACAAAGGCCGTCGCCGCATTGACGTGGCTGATTTTCGCTGCCAGCCTCCCGAATGTGAGTCACTCGGAGAACTTCACCGCACGCCTGCACGTCGATCTTCGACGCCAGGCCAGTGCCATCTGTGCCGCTGGCTGCTAGAGCTGTCCACCAGCGTCAGCTCCTGAGCGACCCTTGACCCCGGTGCGCTTACTGTCCTGGGATTTTCTCGTCGCCTGGTGATTCTCGCCGCATACCCACCCTCCTGGAATCTGCCGGGATCGGTGCGCGTGCCGGCTTGTTCCACCTCACCATTCGCCTTTCTGTTTCCTCGGGTTGTTCTACGACCGCCGGAAGCGGAACTGCGGCTGATGCAGGCCGCGGCGGGCATCGCTCGGGCGCTCGACCACCACACTCCGGTCATCGCCACCGCCGCCCCGTAGCCCACCCGGCTCCTCCCGCCCACCCCTTCACCCCGCGTCCGTGACAAGCGCCGTACGCGTCCCGCCGCGCTCCACCCACCACTCGAACAGGACCTTCCATGAGCACGCTGATAACCCCATCGAGCCGACGACAGTTCCTCACCCTGCTGGGTCTCTCGGCGGTCGCGGTCAGCTGCGGCTCCGGGGGCGGCGGTGCGGCCAAGGATCAGACCAAGACCCTGCGATACCAGGGGTGGGCGGGGTCAGTCATCCTGCCCGAACTCGCCGAGGATCTCGGCTTCCTGGAGGACGTGAAGCTGAAGTGGGTCGGCAACACGATCAGCGGGCCGCAGGACATCCAGTCGGCGGCCACCGGGCAGGTCGACTTCGGCGGCGCGTTCAACGGAGCGGTCGTCAAACTCGCTGCGAGAAAGGCTCCCATCACAGCGGTCATCAGCTACTACGGCGTCGACAAGGCCGCCTACAACGGCTTCTACGTCCTCAAGGACAGCCCGATCCGCTCGGCCCGTGACCTGATCGGCAAGAAGGTCGGGATGAACACCCTCGGCGCGCACTCCGAGGCGATGCTCGACATCTACCTGCAACGCCACGGCCTGTCGCAGGCGGACATCAAGAAGGCCGAGCCGCTGGTGGTGCCCCCGGTCAACACCGAGCAGTCGCTGCGCCAGAAGCAGATCCAGGTGGGGGTACTCGGCGACATCCTGCGCGACAAGGCCCTGGAAACCGGCGGCATCAGGCCCCTGTTCACCGACTACCAGCTGCTCGGCGACTTTTCCGCCGGTACGTATGTGCTGAACGACCGGTTCCTGAAGGAGAACCCCGACACCGCACGCACCTTCGTCACGGGCGTCGCGCGCGCCATCGAGTGGGCCCGCGCCACACCACGCGACGAGGTCATCGCCCGCCAGGTCGAGATCGTCAAGAAGCGTGGCCGGAACGAGGGCACCGCTCCGCTGAAGTACTGGAAGTCCTTCGGCGTCGCCGAGACCGCCGGACGCATCACCGACAAGGAATTCCAGCTGTGGATCGACTGGCTGGCCGAACGCGGTGACATCGAGAAGGACCAGGTCAAGGCCTCGGATCTCTACACCAACGAGTTCAACGCGTACAGCCGGAAGGGCAAGCCGTCCGTGGCCGAGCCGACCTCCAAGAGCGGGAGCTGATCTCCATGTCCGAATCCACCACGCCCAAGATCGAGTTCGATCAGGTGCGCAAGACCTTTCCCGCCAAGAAGGGGAGGGCCCAAGGCCGCGGCTCGGCGCACGGTGACGGCGAGTTCACCGCTCTGGACGGTGTCGACCTGCGGATCGATGCGGGGGAGTTCGTCGTCGTGGTCGGCCCCAGCGGATGCGGCAAGTCCACGCTCCTGGACCTGCTGGGAGGGCTCGCCCGGCCGAGCGCCGGACGGATCCTCCTGGACGGGGAACCGGTGACCGGCCCCGGCCTGGACCGCGGCATCGTCTTCCAGCAGTACGCGTTGCTGCCCTGGCGCACCGCCCTGGGCAACGTCGAGTTCGGCCTGGAGGCGACCGGCGTGCCACGACGTGAGCGTGCAGCCCGTGCCCGCGAGTACCTGGACCTGGTCGGGCTCTCCGGATTCGAGAACCGCCACCCGCACGAGCTCTCCGGCGGCATGCGCCAGCGCGTGGCCATCGCCCGCTCTCTCGCCTACGACCCCGATGTCCTGCTGATGGACGAGCCGTTCGCCGCACTGGACGCCCAGACCAGGGAGTCGCTCCAGGACGAGCTGCTGTGCATCTGGCAGCGCACCGGAAAGACCGTCGTCTTCATCACCCACGGCATCGAGGAGGCCGTCTACCTGGGGCAGCGGGTAGCCGTCATGACCTCCAGGCCCGGTCGCATCAAGCAGGTCGTGCCGATCGGCTTCGACTCCCGCACGGCAACGGACGACCTGCGGTCCAGCCCCGAGTTCGCACGCTACCGACACCAGATCTGGACGCTCCTGCACGACGAAGTGACCCGGAGCCAACTGCTGGAAAAGGAGGAGGTCTCAGCATGAGCATCGCAAGCGGTTCGAGCACTCGGCACACGACCCCGGAGGATCTCAAGACCCCGGAGGATCTCAAGAGTCCGGAGACCCCGGGGGAACTCTCCGCGCCCACCACCGGCACCTCGTCGGCGTCCACCAATGAGCCGGCAGGTAGCGCCCTGCCCCTCGCGCCGAGCAGGCCGCGGCTCGACCTTCCTTCCGTGCTGCCCCGCATCCTGCGCGCGGTGCTGACCGGCGCCACCAAGTCCGCGGCGATCGTCGCCCTGCTGCTCGCATGGGAGCTGGCGCCCCGCTTCGGCCTGGTGGATCCGACCTTTCTGCCACCGTTCAGCGAGGTCGCCCAGGCATGGTGGGAGCTGGTGGCCAATGGCCAGCTCGCCGACAACGCACAGGCGAGCCTGGTGCGTTCGTTCAGCGGATTCGGCATAGCCGTCGCCGTATCCGTACCGCTGGGCCTGCTCATCGGCTGGTACCGGCCCGTCGCCGATCTCCTCAACCCGTTGCTGCAAGTGTTCCTCAACACCGCCGCCCTGGCCCTGCTGCCGGTGTTCGTCCTGCTCCTCGGCATCGGCGAGACGTCGAAGATCTCCATCGTGGTGTACGCGTGCGCATGGCCGATCCTGTTCAACACCATCAGCGCGGTGCGCACCGTCGACCCCACCCTGCTGCGGCTGGCGAAGTCCATGGACCTGTCCGCGCCGCGGCTGTTCCAGAAGGTGATCCTGCCGGCCTCGGTCCCGACGATCTTCACCGGAATCCGGCTGGCCGGGGCGGTGTCCATCGTGGTCCTGGTGGCCGCCGAGATGATCGGCGCCAAGGCCGGTCTCGGCTATCTCATCAACGCGTCCCAGTACAACTTCGCCATTCCACAGATGTATGCGGGCATCGTCACGATCTCCGTCATCGGCGTCGCCTTCAACCAGCTGCTGGTGGTGGTGGAGAAGCGGCTCAGCTCATGGCGCGTCCCCACGACGAGCTGACATCTGTATCCGCCCCCGCGCAAGGAACCCGGAGGAGTTCTCCATGCCCGCACCCGGCCCCCGCCGCCTTCATCTCAACGCCTTCCTGATGAACGCCGGCCACCACGACGCCGCCTGGCGACATCCGCGTACCCAGCCCGAACGCCTCACCGACCCGCGCTACTTCCAGCACCTGGCACAGACCGCCGAACGCGGCAAGCTCGACTCGGTCTTCTTCGCCGACGGCCTGGCCCTGCGGGGCAAGGCCGAACACAACGCGCTCGACGGTTTCGAACCGCTCACGCTGCTGGCCGCCCTGGCGACGGTGACCGAGCGGATCGGCTTGATCGCCACCGTCTCCACCACCTTCAACGAGCCCTTCCACACCGCCCGGAGATTCGCCTCCCTCGACCACATCAGCGGCGGGCGTGCCGGTTGGAACATCGTCACCTCCGCCACCGTGGACGAGGCCCGCAACTTCGGGCACGACGAACATCTCGAACACCGCCTGCGCTACGACCGGGCGCGGGAATTCGTGGAAGTCGCCACCAAGCTCTGGGACAGCTGGGAGGACGACGCGGTCCTGCTCGACCGCGCGCGGGATCTACGCGGACGCCGCCAAGGTGCAGCCCATCGACCACAGAGGGCAGCACTTCGCCGTACAGGGCCCGCTGAATGTACAGCGCAGCCCACAGGGACACCCGCTGCTGGTGCAGGCCGGTTCGTCCGAGGACGGCAAGGAGTTCGCCGCCCGGTACGCCGAGGCCGTGTTCACCGCACAGCAGACCCTCGCCGACGGGCAGGCCTTCTACAAGGACGTGAAGAACCGCCTGTCCCGCTACGGACGTTCCGAGGACGAGCTGAAGATCCTTCCCGGGATCTGCCCGGTCATCGGCGCGACGGAGGCGGAGGCTCGTGCCCTTGAGCAGGAACTGACCGGCCTCCAGGTGCCGGAGTACGGCCTCGCCCAGTTGTCGGGGATGCTCGGCACGGACCTGACCGGGCTGCCGCTGGACGGTCCGCTTCCCGCGCTGCCCGAGGAGCGGGACATCAACGGCAACAAGAGCCGTTTCACGCTCGTCGCCGAGTTGGCCCGGCGCGACGGCCTGACCCTGCGCGAGCTCATCGCGCGCCTCGGCGGCGGCCGCGGCCACCGGGTCTTCGCCGGGACGCCGGAACAGATTGCCGACCAGCTCGAAGAGTGGTTCACGCAGGGAGCCGCCGACGGTTTCAACGTCATGCCGCCGTATCTGCCGGGCGGTCTGGAGGACTTCGTCGACCACGTCGTGCCGATCCTCCAGGAGCGCGGCCTGTTCCGCACCGAGTACAGCGGGCGCACCCTGCGCGAGCACTACGGCCTGCCTCGCCCCGCAGGCCGGCTCGCCTCCGCCGTCACCGCCACCGAGGGACAGCCGGCATGACCGGGCTCGACCTCACCACGGACGTCCTGGTGGTGGGTGGCGGTCCTGCCGCCACCTGGGCGGCGCTCAAGGCGGCCCAGGCCGGAGCGGAGGTCGTCCTTGCCGACAAGGGGTACTGCGGCACCAGCGGCGCGACCGCGTCGAGCGGCACCGGCGTCTGGTACGTCCCGCCGGACCCCGCCGCGCGGGAGGCGGCCATGGCGAGCCGGGAGAAGCTCGGCGGGTACCTGGACGACCGCCGCTGGAAGGAACGCGTCCTGGACCAGACGTACGCGGCCATGAACGAGCTGGCAGCGGCGGGCCGGTACCCCTTCCCCACCGGGCCGGACGGGACACAGCTCCGAAACGGCCTGCAAGGGCCGGAGTACATGCGCCGGATGCGCATCCGCGTCCAGCGGGCCGGGGCGCGCATCCTCGACCACAGTCCGGTCACCGAGCTGTTGACGGACGCGTCCGGGGCGGTCGCCGGGGCCCGCGGCTACCGACGGCAGGCGGGTGGGGCGTACCGGGTGCGCGCGGGGGCCGTGGTCCTGGCGACCGGCGGCTGTGCGTTCCTCAGTGGAGCGCTCGGCTGCAACGTCAACACCGGAGACGGCGCCCTGTTCGCAGCCGAGGCAGGTGCCGAGCTGTCCGGCATGGAGTTCTCCAACGCCTACGGCATCGCACCCGAGGCCACCTCGGTCACCAAGAGCGCGTTCTACTCGTTCGCGACCTTCTACCACGAGGACGGAACCGTCCTGGAAGGCGCGGCGAGCCAGGGTGGCCGCTCGGTGATCGCCCGCGCTCTGCTACACGAGAAGGTGCACTGCCGGCTCGACCGGGCCGATGCCTCGGCCCGGCGGGCGATGCGGCTGGCCCAGCCGAACTTCTTCCTCACCTTCGACCGGCTCGGCATCGACCCGTTCACCGAACGGTTCGCGGTCACGCTGCTCGCCGAGGGCACGGTGCGCGGCACCGGCGGCATCCGCATCACCGGTGACGACTGCTCCACCACCGTCCCCGGGCTGTACGCGGCCGGAGACGCCGCCACCCGCGAGCTGATCTGCGGCGGCTTCACCGGGGGCGGCAGCCACAACGCCGCCTGGGCCATCTCCTCGGGCACCTGGGCGGGCCAGGGGGCGGCCCGCTACGTCCTGTCCTTCGGGCACCGGGCCCGGGCTGCCGCCCGCCGACTCGTGCCGGCGGGAGGGGCGGGACTCCGACCGACCCGGACACCGGGCCCGGCAGGTGCCCACCGCGAGGTGATCGCGGCGGTTCAGGACGAGGTCCTGCCGTACGAGAAGAACTACCTGCGCCACGGCACGGCTCTCGTCACCTCACTGGCAGCGCTCGACGCCACCTGGGACGAGGCCCGCTCCACACTGCTCGGCACGGGGCCGGAGGTCGTACGGGCCCGCGAGGCCGCGGCGATGACCGCACACGCCCGCTGGATGTACGCCTCCGCGCTCGCCCGTACCGAGAGCCGCGGCATGGCACGGCGCCTCGACTTCCCCGACCAGGACCCCGCCCAGCGCCACCGCATCATCACCGGCGGACTCGACGAGGTGTGGATCCGGCCCGAGCCCGTGGCCGCACTCCTGGAGGCAACCTCGTGATCGAACTCATCTCCGCAGAGCGCTGCATCGCCTGCGACAGGTGCATCAGGGTCTGCCCGACCAACGTCTTCGACCGAGGCGAGGACGGCATCCCGGTCCTGGCCCGCCACACGGACTGCCAGACCTGCTTCCAGTGCGAGGCGAACTGCCCCGCCGACGCCCTCTACGTCGCCCCGCAGACGTATCCCCTGCCCACCGACGAACCCACCGTCCGCGACGAGGACGGCCTCGACCGGGCCGGCCTGCTCGGCAGCTACCGCCGCCACATCGGCTGGGGGCGAGGCCGCACCCCCGGCGCCCGGCTGGCCGTGGGACCCCTCCTCAACCCATCCGGCTCCAAAGGATCCTCCCTGCCCATCACCTCCTGATTTCCGGAACTCCCGAAAGGAACACGCACATGAGCACCAGCACAGGCTTCGACATCCGCCGGATCGGCGGACGCATCGGCGCCGAGATCGTCGGCGTCGACCTCTCCGCCGACCTCGACCCGGCGATCGTCGCCGAGATCAACGCGGCTCTCCTGGAACACAAGGCACTGGTCTTCCGCGGCCAGCAGCTGGACGACGCGGGGCAGCTGCGCTTCGCCTCCCTCTTCGGCGAACTCACCACCGCCCACCCCACCGTCCCCTCCGTCGACGGTCAGCCCAACATCCTGCCCGTCGACGGGGACGAGGGCATCCGCGCCAACCACTGGCACACCGACGTCACCTTCGTCCGCACACCCCCGAAGGCATCGACCCTGCGCAGCATCGTCGTCCCGCCCTACGGCGGCAACACGCTGATCGCCAACTCGGCCGCGGCCTACCAGGACCTGCCCCAGCCGCTGCGCGAGCTGGCCGACAAGCTGTGGGCGGTGCACACCAACGCCTACGACTACGCCGCCCCGAAGACCGACAAGGCGGCCGAGCACCGCAAGCAGTTCGTCTCACGCACGTACCGCACCGCCCACCCGGTGGTACGCGTGCACCCTGAGACGGGGGAGCGCGGCCTGTTCATCGGTGGCTTCGCGCAGACCATCGAGGGCCTCGGCCCCGCCGAGTCCCGGGACCTGCTGCGCATCTTCCAGTCGTACGTGACACGGCCGGAGAACATCGTCCGGGTGTCCTGGACGCCGGGTGACCTCGTCCTGTTCGACAACCGCATCACCCAGCACTACGCCCCCGACGACTACGGCGACCTCCCGCGCCTGCTGCACCGGGTCACCGTCGCCGGCGACGCTCCGGTGGGCATCGACGGCACCTCCAGCCACGCCCTCGAAGGCGGTGACACCGACCACTACACCCCCGCCGTGGCCTGACGCCCACGGGCCGGTCGGGCGCCGAGTCCGTGTGGAGCACCTCCTGGGGGCATCCCCCAGGAGGTGCTCGGGCATGTCTCCCGCCACGTCGGTCTCTTCCGGTAGTTGAGCCAAGCGTCGCCCACCACCGGGGAAAGCGAGAGCACGGGCGGCAGGATCCGGTTCCGCAGCTCCTCGACGTGGTGGCGGTCGACGCGGGCGACCTCGGTCAGGTCACAGGGACTTCATGACGGCCGTCAAGCGGTCCAGGCCGGCCACCAGGTGCTCGTGCCGGGCGGCCGAGTAGGCGAGGCGCAGATGGTCGGCGTAACGGCCCTGCTGGAGCGGGTCGTAGAACGTGCCGACGGAGTACACGATCCCCGCTTCCCTCGCGCGTTCGGCGAGCCGCTCGGCCGCCGACACGCCGCCCCTGACGTTCGCCCACACGAAGAAACCGCCCGCGGGATCGTCCAACTCCAGGTGGTCGCCCGCCTCGCGCAGGCTGCGGACGGTCAGTTCGGCGCGCTCGCGGTAGACGGGCAATGGCCTGGGAGAGGGGCGAGCTCTGGAAGTCGTAGCGGCGGCGCAGGTTGATCACGTGCGGGGCCAGCCACTCCGGCGCGATCAGCCAGCCCAGACGCAGACCGGGGCCGAGCGTTTTGGCGAGGGTGTGGGCGACCACGACCCGGTCGCTGTCGAGTGGGAAGTCGGGCTCGCTGCGGCCGTCCGGCGCGAACTGGCGGTACGGGTTGTCGGACAGGACGAAGAATCCGTACTGCTCGGCGAGTTCGACCAGCCTCAGCCGCCGCTCGTACGGCAGCAGGCCGCCGTTCGGGTTGTGGAAGTCCGGCACCGTGTAGACGGCCTTGGGGCGCAGTCCGCCGCGCAGCCGCTCGGCGAGGGCTTCGACGTCGATGCCGTGCGGGCCCACCGGGACAGGGTGGATGCCGGCGCCGGTGTTCTCGACGATGCGGATCGTGTCCGGGAAGACCGGGTCGTCGACGACGATCACGTCGCCGGGCTCGGCCACGGTCTGGAGCGCGAGGGAGGTGCCGTGCAGGCCGCCGTTGGTGATCAGAACGCGGGCCGGGTCCACGCCCTCGCGGGTCGCGATCAGTTCCCGCAGGGCCGGGTCGCCCGCATTGGGGCCGTAGGCGAGGGCCGGGCCTCCGGTCTCCGGGCTGGAGAGGAGTTCGCTCGTCACCTTCCGGATCTCGTGCAGGGGGAGTGCCTCCACCGCGGGCGCACCGCTGACGAGGTTGACGAAGTCGGGGCCTGGTTTGCGGGCGGGGACGGCGTAGGGGGACGAGAGGGAGAGGGCGGCGATGCGGGAGGCGATGAGGGTGCCGGGGGCGGGGGTGGAGACGGGGGCGGTGAGGCTGGTGGTCATGCCGGTGTCCTTGT